>JAGARF010000048.1 GCA_017622395.1 Clostridia bacterium
CTTGTTTGATACAGCCTGTTTAACAACCTTTTTTTCTTCACCGGGCAGAGTATCTCTTTTTGCATCTGTAGGTTTAAAAACCTCTTTTCTTTCTGCCTGTTTGATTTTTGCTGTTAAAACATATCTGCCAACCTGAGTTTTAATGCTTGAAATCATTGCATCAAACATATCAGAGCCTACATTTTTGTATTCAATAATAGGGTCGTGCTGTGCATATGATCTTAACCATATACTGTGCTTTAGCTGGTCCATTTCGTCAATATGGTCCATCCAGAGAGTATCTACAACTCTGAGCATAATAACTCTTTCAAGCTCTCTCATATTTTCTTCGCCGATTTCAGCCTCTTTTGCCTCATAGAAAGCTAAAGCCTTTTCGGTGAGAGTTTCGATAACATCTTCTTTTTCAAGGTCCTCAAGGTCTGCTCTTGTGTAAACAACCTCCCCCTCTTTAAGGAAGATTTTTTCACATTCTTCAATAAGCCCCTTTAAATTCCAGTCATCAGGATACTGACCGGATGCAGTATACTGTGTTACAAGGTCAAGCACCATCACCTCAATCATAGAGGTTATGTTTTTCTTTATATCCGCACCGTCTATAACCTGTCTTCTCTGCTGATAAATAAGCTCTCTCTGCTTATTCATAACATCATCATACTGAAGAACATTCTTTCTTGATGTAAAGTTTCTGTCCTCAATCTTTTTCTGTGCATTTTCGATTGCACCTGAAAGCATTTTTGTCTCTAAAGGCTGATCCTCAGGAAGTCCCATTTTCTCTGCAAAGCCCATATACCTTTCTGAGCCGAAAAGACGCATAATATCGTCTTCCATAGCAATAAAAAATCTTGATGTTCCCACATCGCCCTGTCTTCCTGCACGGCCTCTGAGCTGATTGTCAATTCGTCTGCTTTCGTGTCTTTCAGTACCGATTATATAAAGACCACCAAGGGCAACAACCTCATCATGCTGAGGCTGAATTTCTGCTCTGTATTTGTCATAAAGCTCTTTGTAGGTTTTTCTTGCATTTAAAATTTCTTCGTTATCCGTTTCGCCGTAGCTCGTAGCCTCAGAAATCATTTCATCTTCAAAGCCAAGCTTTTTCATTTCTTTCTTTGCCATAAACTCAGGGTTACCACCAAGCATAATATCAGTACCACGGCCTGCCATATTTGTTGCAATGGTTACAGCACCCTTTTTGCCTGCCTGAGCAATAATTTCAGCCTCTTTTTCGTGTTGCTTTGCATTAAGCACATTATGAGGTACTCCGCATTTTTTCAGCATTGCAGATAAAAGCTCTGATTTTTCGATTGTTATTGTACCAACCAGAACAGGCTGTTTTCTTTCGTAACATTCTTTTATTTGTTTTACAACAGCTTCAAGCTTTCCTTTTTCTGTTCTGTATATGGAGTCCTCCATATCCTCTCTTGCCAATGGCTTGTTTGTTGGTATTTCAATAACATCAAGACTGTAAATATCCTGGAATTCTTTTTCCTCGGTTAAGGCAGTACCTGTCATACCTGAAAGCTTTTTATACATTCTGAAATAATTCTGGAAAGTAATTGTTGCTAAAGTTTTGCTTTCTCTCTGTACCTGAACTCCTTCTTTTGCCTCAATGGCCTGATGAAGACCCTCCGAGTATCTTCTGCCGGGCATAATTCTTCCCGTAAACTCGTCTACGATTAAAATTTCACCATCATTTGATACAATATAATCTCTGTCCCTCTGCATAACACCGTATGCTCTTATTGCCTGATTGATGTGGTGAGAAATTTCCATATTTTCAGGGTCTGAAAGATTTTCTATACCAAAAGCTTTCTCTGCTTTCTTAACACCCTCTGATGTTAAGGTTACAGTCTTTGCTTTTTCATCTACAACATAGTCTGCACCGCTGTCTGCATCAAAAGTTTTTGTGTCTTCTTCCTTAACAACCTTTTTAACAAGCTTCCTTGCAAAAAGGTTTGCCATTTCATAAAGCTTGGTGGACTCTGCTCCCATACCTGATATAATAAGCGGTGTTCTTGCCTCGTCGATTAAAATAGAGTCAACCTCATCGACTACTGCAAAGTTATGACCTCTCTGCACCATCTGTTCTTTGTAGATGACCATATTATCTCTTAAATAGTCAAAACCAAACTCGTTGTTTGTACCATATGTTATGTCACAGGCATAAGCCTCTTTTCTCTGTGCATCTGTAAGACCGTGAACAATAAGACCCGTTGTCATACCCAAAAATCCGTAAACCTTGCCCATCCATTCGCTGTCACGCTTTGCTAAATAATCATTAACTGTTACGATGTGAACACCGTCACCTGAAATTGCGTTTAAATATGCGGGAAGAGTTGCAACCAGAGTTTTTCCCTCACCTGTTTTCATTTCTGCAATTCTGCCCTGATGAAGAACAATTCCGCCAATAATCTGCACAGGAAAATGACGCATAGAAAGAACTCTGTCTGATGCCTCTCTTACTGTTGCGAATGCTTCAGGAAGCATGCTGTCAAGGCTTTCACCATTTTTGTATCTTTCCTTAAATTCCTGAGTTTTTGCCTTAAGCTGTGCATCAGTTAAGGACTTGAAGCTTTCTTCATATTGCAAAACCTTATTAAGTATAGGCTGTATTCTTTTTAATTCTCTGTTGCTGTAGCTTCCGAAAATCGTTGAAAGTATTCCCATATTTGTCACCTCTACATACATAATCTATTCTATTGTAACACACTTTAGATAAAAATACAACAAAAAATAATAAAAAAACAGCCTGCCGATATCAGCAAGCTGTTTGTATTAAATTTTATCTTCTTAAGAATGATGGAATGTTAAATCCGTCGTCTTCATCAGCCTTTGTGCTTTCTGTTGAAGCATCATTGTTCATCTGTGCTCTTTCAGCTTTGAGCTGGTCAAAAAGTGTACCCTTTTCAAATACAGGAGCAGGATCAGCTTTTGGAGCAGAAGGGAAAGAAATACCCTTTGAATCGAAGCCTGTTGCAATAACTGTGATAGAAATATCTTCACCTGCAGTTTCATCAATAGCAGCACCAAAAATAATGTTTGCTGATGGGTCAACATGCTGTTGAATAATTTCTGCAGCCTGTCTAACTTCCAGGATACCAAGGTTTGCACCTGAAATATTAATAAGAACACCCTTAGCACCGTCAATTGTTGTTTCAAGCAATGGACTTGAAATAGCTGCAAGAGCTGCTTCTTCTGCTCTGTTGTCACCCTTTGCAATACCGATACCCATATGAGCATAGCCTGCATTCTTCATAACCTGCTTAACATCAGCAAAGTCAAGGTTAATAAATCCGCTGCCTGTAATTGTATCGGAAATGCTCTGAACACCCTGTCTTAAAATATCGTTAGCCATACCGAAAGCATCAGTTAAAAGTGTATTTTTCTGAGCAATTTCAAAAAGCTTATCATTTGGAATTGTAATTAAAGTATCTACATTAGCTTTAAGGTTTTCAATACCCTTAACAGCTTTTTCTGATCTTGGCTTGCCTTCAAAACCGAATGGCTTTGTAACAACACCTACTGTTAAGATACCCATTTCCTTAGCAAGACCTGCAACAACAGGAGCTGAACCTGTTCCTGTTCCGCCTCCCATACCTGCAGTGATGAATACCATATCTGCACCTCTTAAAGCCTGTCCGATTTCTTCAATGCTTTCTTCAGCAGCCTTACGGCCGATTTCAGGGTCTGCACCTGCACCAAGACCCTTTGTGAGCTTTTCACCGATCTGGATTTTAACATCTGCTTCTGATTTTAAGAGTGCCTGCTTGTCCGTATTGATTGCAATAAATTCAACGCCGGAAAGACCTGCGCTTACCATAGTGTTAACAGCATTGTTTCCGCCGCCGCCACAACCAACAACTTTTATTTGTGTAACATTCATATTGCTGTCGAGTGCAAAATCGATTGCCATTTTCAACTTCCCCCTATGTAAATTTTATATTTTCAGTGATTAGTAACTACATTATAATACATTCCTTTGCATTTGTAAACAATTTTTGAGAAATTATTTTTTAATTGTAAAGTATTTAACTTTACACAATATCGCAAACTCCTGATTTCACTATATTTTGACAAAAACACCGCTGTAAAGCTACTAACTTCACAGCGGTTACCTTTTTATTCTTCAGGTGAGTAAAGTGCCTGACCTTCATTTGATAAATCTATGCTCCCTTTTTGTGTGGGAGGTAATTCATTTATTGCAGACTCAAGAAGGAGCAGCTTATACTCAATATTCTTTTCATCTCCAAGAATTACTGTCTTGGTTTTGTCTATAACAAAAGTTATTTTATTTTCTTTATCAACCTTATAATTTGTTATTCTGTCTTTAACACCGTTTCCTTCAAGAATACCTGAAAGCTTTTTAAAGTTTGCAACAAATTCCGGGTTTTCTTCACCTATAAATTTGCCGTCCTGAATTTTAACTTCAAGACCTTCCACAATAGGCATATTGGTTTCTTTAACTGTTTCTAAAATTCTGCACTCCCTATCTATAAGTGCAAAGCTTTCCCCTGCAATGAGAGCTGCCACAGGCTTTCTTTCATTGATTTCTATTATAACTATATCAGGGAGCTTTCTTTTAATCTTTACACTTTCTACATAAGGAATATTTTCAATTTGCTTTTTGCCTTTTTTAATGTTTACCTTGAAAATATTTTCTCCGTATGCAACTGTTGATTTTTCAGTAAGACTCGCCTGTGTTACTTTTGTATTTCCTGCCACATCTATATATTTGATGTTAAAACAAGGCAAGAGCAACATTGCAAGCATAACGCCTATTAAAAGCAAAATAACCCCAAAAGCAATTCTTCTGTTTTTCTTTCGTCTCCTGTTACGGTCCCTTATACGGATAATTTTTTCATCCGATTCCTTCAGCACTCTCTTCTTCATAGTATCTTGTGATTTTTCCTCCAAGCGATTTTATGTTTTCTTCAAATTTTTCATAGCCTCTGTCTATATGTTCAATGTTATATATTCTGCTTTCTCCCTCTGCCATTAGTGCTGCACCCGTTAAAGCCGCACCGCCACGCAAATCGCAAGCATATGCCTTGCCGTTTTTTATGTGGCACTCTGATATGTAAAGCTTATTATCTTTACATACCGCGTTTATGCCGAAGTTTCTAAGCTCCGAGGCATATACAAACCTGTTTTCAAAGACTGTTTCTTCTATTACACTTTCACCTTCGCAAGCTGTACCCATAAGGCACATAAAAGGCTGACTGTCTGTAGGAAATCCAGGGTATGGCATAGTGGTAATTTTGCCAAATGAATTTAATTTTCCTTCTCTTTCTATCTCCACAGAGTTTTCAGAAAGGCTTATTTTGCACCCCATTGAAGAAAACGCCTCAAGTTCATTTATGATGTTGGTTAAAGGTGCGTTGTTTATCTTAACCTTTCCGCCTGTCAATACTCCGTATGTCATATAGGTTATACAGGCAATTCTGTCAGGTTCAACTGTATAGCTTACATATTTTTTTAATTTTCTGACACCTTTTATAATTATTTTTTCTGTTCCTGCACCCTTTATGTTTCCTCCCATTTTATTGATGAAGTTTGCAAGCTCCACAATTTCAGGTTCTCTTGCAGGATTGTTTATAACAACTCTTCCTTTTGAGAGAGTTGCACAAATCATTATATTTTCCGTTGCTCCCACACTTGGATAAGAAAGGTTTATTTCTGCACTTTTCCCTTTATCAAGCAGACAGTAAAAACTGCCGTATATTTCATAAATTGACGCCCCCATAGCCTTTAATGCGGATATATGTATATCTATGGGTCTTTCTCCGAGGCAACAGCCTCCAGGATAGCATATAACAGCCTGCTTATTAACTGCAAGAAGTCCACCGAGAAACATCACCGAGGACCTCATTTTGCACATAAGCTCTTCCTTTATTATATATTTTCCGCAATTAGACGAGTCAACGGTTATCCTGTTTTTTTCTTTACTGACAGTGCAACCTAACGCTTTTAAAATCTCTGTGGCAGTTTCAACATCCTTAATATCAGGGCAATTTTCTATAACAGAAACCCCTCTGTTTAGTAAGGTTGCCGCAAGGATTGGTAAGGCTGAATTTTTTGACCCCTGAAGATTTATCTCTCCCCTTAAAGGTCTGCCTCCTTCAATAATATAGCAGTTCATTACTGCACCTCCATATTTCACAATATGAAGGTTTAATTTAATTGTTACTTCTTTTTAATGTCCTTAGATACATTCAAAACAAGTCCCATTGCAAACATTACAAACACAAGGGATGAGCCTCCCGCACTAAAGAAAGGAAGCGGCATACCTGTTACAGGTATTATGTTTGTTACAACACAGATATTAATTACAAACTGTGCCGCCATAAGTATTGTTACGCCAAGTACAACAAGACTTTTGTATCTGTCCTGAGTGTTTATTGCAATTACAACGCATCTCCAGAGCATTATGCAGAAAAGACCTACAACCAAAATTGCACCTAAAAACCCGAGTTCTTCGCAGATAACCGCAAAGATAAAGTCATTCTGAGGTTCAGGCAGATATAAGAACTTTTGTCTGCTTCCGCCAAGTCCAAGTCCGAACAGTCCTCCTGAGCCTATGGCATAAAGAGCCTGAATTGTCTGATATGCTCCCTCCTGAATATGGTCAAGAGGGTGTAAAAAAGCTTCAATTCTCTGCCATCTGTATTCTGCACCTTCACCTGTAAGAAGCCATATAACCGCAGGCACTACAGGTATGCAGCACAAAAGGAAATGCCCCATTTTTGCACCCGAAAAATACATCATTCCTGCTGTTATAAGAGCAATTAATACTATACAACTGAAATGAGGCTGAAAAACAAGCATTCCGCAAATCAAAAGTGCCGGGAGCATACAAACAACAAAGTCCTGAAGAAACTTTGATTTTTCCCAATTCTTATTTTCAAGATGCTTTGCAAGAACAAGTATTATTGCTATCTTTGCAAACTCAGAGGGCTGAAAGCTGAATCCTCCAAGCTGAATCCATCTTCTTGCACCGTTAACAGATGGCATAGCAAATACAATTACAAGCAACACAAGTGTTGCAATGTATGCAGGGCCTGTCAACCTTTTGATTTTATCCATATCAACTTTAACAGCAAATATCATTGCAGCAAAGCCGATTAC
>JAGARF010000049.1 GCA_017622395.1 Clostridia bacterium
AAAATTATTGACGGTGCGGAAAGCGGAAATCTTATCCTTGCTGAATCAGAAACCAATTTTATATATGCTCTTGATGTAAAAGACATTGAAATTATGGTAGATAGCAAAATGGTAGAACTTAAGGATTTGGAAGATGGAATGCCTATAGATATTTATTATGAAGGTAATTTTGATAATATTCCTCAAAAGCAAGGACAGCCCATTAACATCACATCATTCTGTAAATCTATTAATGGTCATTCTGTCGGAACGGAAAGAAACCCCGGCGGAACTTGTTATGATTTGAGCGGACTATACTTAAAAGTTCTTGAGGATTTATGGGATACTGATACAGGACTTAATGGGGATATTAAATACATCAGTATTGATTTAAGCAAAGCACCCGGCGAACTGACAGAAGGAGAAAAATCAGCTATAAGCTATATTTTTGCTAAAGCACATGGTAAACAATGTTTAGAACTTTCGTATGAACAACTTGTTGAGCAAGGATATCTAAAGGGAGATAAACCATATTATTTTGAAGACGGAATTCTCTTCTCAATTACTGATTGTATGAAAGCTAACGAGCAATATAATGGACTTCGCGTTATAAAATTTAACGCACAGAAATGGCGTAGCGGACTGGGTGCATACATATTTACCGACTGCACAGCAGCCTGGCCGCAAAAGGGAACATGGTCGGAGTATAAGGTTGGCGCTCATGCTATTTCGTAAGGGGAGAAAATATAGTATATTGTTACTATGATAAGTAAAAAGAGAAAGGATGATAAAATGTGAAAAGAATTTTAATCTTAATTGTGACACTTGTTATTATGATAACTATATCTGTAGTTGCATATGCAAATAATTTAAAATTTCATGATGGAGTTTACAGAGATGAAAAATGGGAGTTCGATTTAGGTATGCCAAATAAAAATCACATTACTATCATCCCGCAGAACAGACCAGAACCAAAAGTTCATGGAAATGGATATATAGAACATATGGAAATTCCTGAAAAATATTATGAAATAATATTGCTAGAGAGATAATTGGTTGGCTGAAAAAATAAGATAAACTGAACGATTTATTCTATTGTAATATATTAAAGAGGTGAAAATTTGGAAAGTAATGTACCCGTGTTAATGATTAAAGAGCCATATACAACAATAATATTTTTACTTTTGTCTTTAATTTTATTTTTACATAATACGAAAAGTAAGAAAAAAGATAATAAGAAAGTAAAGTTTTTTGTTTGGTTTGACAATGTGTTTGCCTTTGAGTCTGATTATTATTGTATTGATATAAAGCCAGAAAACGGAGGATATAGGCTGGTTACTCTTTATAATGAGTTTGGAGATAAAAAAAGCATAGAACATATTCTAAAAACAGATAAAACAGATGAAGAGGTCTGCACAGATGTTATTAATGAGCTTAGGGAATATATGAGAAATGGTGAAAACAGAAATGCTATCCTTAATGCTTTTAAAATTGAGTTATACTGCGAAGAAGAATATTTTAATATAAAAGAAGATGCTGTGTGGCAGGAATAAATAACTTTACATAAATTTAACATAAGTTTTACCACGATTTTGATGAAGTAGTCATATAAATGTGCTAATATATAAGCATACTAAAGATGAAAGGATTGAAATCGTGGATATTTTTGATTTTTTAAGTTTAATTGGCGGTCTTTGTTTGTTCCTGTTTGGAATGAATATTATGGGCGATGCTCTTGAAAGAAGAGCAGGAAACAGTCTTAAAAGCCTTTTGGGTAAGTTTACATCAGGAAAAGTTGCAGGCTTTTTAACAGGACTTGGAATAACAGCTATAATACAGAGTTCTTCTGCAACTACTGTTATGGTTGTTGGTTTTGTAAACTCAGGGATTATGAGTCTTAAACAGGCTATAAATGTTATTATGGGAGCAAATGTGGGTACAACTGCTACTGCCTGGATTTTGAGCCTTGGAGGAATTGACAGCGGTAATTTATTTGTTAAGTTACTTAAACCGACTTCATTCACACCGATTTTAGCATTAGTTGGTATAATTTACACTATGTTCAGTAAGAACACTAAGAAAAAGGACACAGGATTAATACTTTTAGGCTTTGCTACACTTATGTTTGGTATGGATTCTATGTCTGCGGCTGTTTCAGGTCTTAGAGATGTACCTCAATTTCAGCAGTTGTTTATATTATTTACAAACCCAATACTTGGTGTTTTAGCCGGTGCAATACTTACAGCAATTATTCAGTCCAGCTCCGCTTCTGTCGGCATCCTGCAAGCATTAACATCAACAGGTGGAGTAACTTATGGCAGTGCTATACCTATTATAATGGGACAGAATATCGGTACTTGCATTACTGCGGTTTTATCTTCATTTGGAGCAAACAGAAACGGAAAAAGAGCTGCACTTGTTCATTTAATGTTTAATATTATAGGTACAGTAATTTGTCTTGTATTGTTTTATATTATCAAAATTACTGTAATGCCTGCAATACTAAATGATGAAGCTACTTATATGGGAATTGCAGTATGCCATTCAATTTTTAATATATTCTGCACAATATGTTTATTTGGATTTACTTCACAAATTGAAAAGCTTGTATGCAGACTTATACCTGATGCGAAAACAAAAGAAGAAGTACCTGAACTTGACGAAAGATTACTTACAACTCCATCTATTGCTATTAAACATTGTCACGACCTGACAACAGAAATGGCAAAGCATGCAATTTCAACATTGAAAGATGGTATATCTTCACTTTATGATTATAGCGAGGAATTAGCAGAGAAAATTCATGATGGCGAAGAAAAAACAGACCATTATGAAGATATAATCGGTGACTATCTTGTGAAATTAAGTTCTCATCAGATTAGTGAAGAAGACAGCGGGGAAGCTGCAAAACTTCTTAAGATAATAGGTGATTTAGAAAGAATTTCTGACCACGGTGTGAATGTACTTGAGTCTGCTCAGGAAATGAAAGATAAAAATATTGAATTTACTCCGAGTGCAATAAATGAAATTAAAACACTTACAAGTGCCGTTAATGAAATTCTTGACCTTACACTTGACGCATTTATTAATGGTAAGCTTGATGCAGTTAATAATGTTGAGCCTTTAGAACAAATAATTGATAATCTTAAAGAGTATATGAGAGAAAGTCATATAAAAAGACTTCAGCAGGGAGAATGTGGTATTGAAGCAGGCTTTGTTTGGTCAGATTTGCTTACTAATCTCGAAAGAACTTCAGACCATTGTTCAAATATAGTTGCTTGTATGGTTGATATGGCACATAATAATATGAATCTTCACGAATCTTTAAAGAATTATAGGCTGGAAAGTAAAGAATATAAAGAAAAATACAATGAATATTCAAAAAAATATGCAATTATAAATAATTAGTATTGATTTTTGCGAAATATTGTGTTATTATATATAAAAATTAATATTACCCTTTGATTTTTTCAGAACGATTAGAACTGGAAAATGAGGGTACTCCGGAGAATCTCAATTTATGAGTGCCGAAGGTGCAAAACTGCTTTGCAGTTGAATCTCTCAGGCGAAAGGACGGAGCAAGATATAAATTTTGTATATATCTGCATGTCAATCCGGAGCCACCAAGAACTTGGTGGCTATTATTTTTAAATACAGAGGAGGATGTATTTATGAATCAATTTTTTGAATTGTTGGCTCAGTACAATGATGAAATAAACACATTTGTCTGGACAACATTAGGTTTGGTGCTTTTGCTTTTTACAGGTTTTTTAACAACTGTAATAACAAAAGTTTTTCAGGTTTCCCATTTTGGCTTGTGGTGGAAGAATACAATTGGCAGTCTTTTTAAGAAAGATGTTATTTCACACTCAGCAGATAAGTCTATTTCACCATTCCAGGCACTTTGCACAGCACTTGCTGCAACCATAGGTGTTGGTAATATTGCAGGTGTTGCGGCAGCTATTTGTATTGGCGGTCCCGGTGCGGTTTTTTGGATGTGGGTTGCGGCATTTTTAGGAATGATGACAAATTACTCTGAAAATGTACTTGGTATCTATTACAGAAGAAAAAACAAAGACGGTGAATGGTCAGGCGGAGCTATGTACTATTTGCGTGACGGCCTTGGAGCAAAAAAAGGTTGCAAAACCATTGGTAAAATTCTTGCGGTTTTATTCTCGATATTTACCCTTTTAGCCTCTTTCGGTATTGGTGCAATGGGGCAGATTAACAAAATCGTTGTAAATATTGAGTCTGCATTCAGAATTGACGCACTTGCTGATATTCAGCTTTATGAAGGTGTTTCAGTGTATTCTGTAGTAATTGGTGTTGTACTTGTTATAATTGCAGCTCTTATTGTTTTAGGCGGTCTGAAAAGAATTGCAAGCTTTGCAGAAAAGATTGTACCATTCATGGTTGTTTTATTTGTTGCAGGTTCGCTTGTAATTATTGGTGTTAACTTTAGCCAAATAGGTGAAGCATTCAAGGCTATATTTGTAACAGCTTTTTCACCTGTCGCAGTTGCCGGCGGTGTGAGCGGTTCAATTATTAAACAGGTAATGGTTCAGGGCTTTAAACGAGGAGTGTTTTCAAACGAAGCCGGTCTCGGTTCTTCTGTTATGGTACACTCAAACTCAAATGTTAAAGAACCTGTTCAGCAGGGAATGTGGGGTATTTTTGAAGTTTTCGCTGATACAATTGTAGTATGCACAATGACAGCACTTGTTGTTCTTACTTCAGGCGTATATGACTTATATGCACCGATAAATACCGTATCAGGCGATGCAACAATGGTCGCACAGGCTTTTAATTCTGTTTTCAGTTTTTATGGTGTTGGTGAGAAGTTTATTGCCATTGCAATCCTTTTATTTGCATTCACTACTGTGCTTGGTTGGGACCACTACGGCTCAAAGGCTTGGGAATATCTCTTTGGCACAAAAACTGTAAAGATTTATAAAGTTATACACCTTATTATGATTATGTGCGGTGCTTTGATGACATCTTCACTTACATGGGATATTTCCGATACATTTAACGGACTTATGATGATTCCTAACTTAATCGGTGTTATTTGTCTTTCAGGGCTTGTATGTAAAATAACCAAAAATTACATAGACAGAAATGTTAAAGGTAAGGATATAAAACCTATGCTTTCTGCATTTGATGATAATGAATAAAACTATTAAACCCTCTTACATATGTAGGAGGGTTGTTTTAATCATAATCGAAATATTCAAGTATGCCTTCGTATATTGCTTCCGCAAAATCGTATTGCCTGTTTGCGAGTAATTCAGCATCCTGAGGATTGGTTATAAAAGCGAGCTCTATAAGAAGTGCAGGCATCGGAGTTCTTCTTAATACAAACAAGGTTCTGTTTTCTTTAACTCCATTATTTTTGGTTCCAAGTCTTTCTGTGATTTCTTCGATAATATCAGTAGCCAAATCGTATGCCACCGAGTTTTCTCTGTAAACAAAGATTTCTGTTCCGTTGAAATTTGGATTTTCTGCTGCATTGCAATGTATACTAATGAAGTAATCTGCACCAAAATTAATTGCCTGATTAACTCTGTTTTGAAGACTTGTTGTGTTATTTGTTCCAAGTATCTCATCAGGTGTCTTTCTTGATACCTCTGATATAAATCTAGGGTCGCTGTTTAGTAAATCGTTTAGGTATGTTCCAACATTATATGTTATGTCCTGTTCTACTAAACCGTTTCCTTCAGCACCGCCATTGATACC
>JAGARF010000010.1 GCA_017622395.1 Clostridia bacterium
AATATCCCCCTTTTAATACATTCTATTAAAAGAGGGACAAATATATTACTAATCAAACTGCCTATACATTAAGGGTGCATCGTCTTTGGTAATGTGTTTATCATCAACTTTAAGAATCTCAACCTTAATAACTTTTTCACCGATTGTAATTTCCATTATATCTCCCACATTAACCTGAGCAGATGCTTTAACGATTTTTCCATTGATTGCAATTCTGCCTTTATCACAGGCTTCATTTGCAACTGTTCTTCTTTTTATTATTCTTGATACCTTTAAAAATTTATCTACTCTCATTTCTTCTCCTTAAAAAAATAAGCAACCTTTCAGGAAGGTTGCCTTTTTTCTCAAAGTGTTATTATTTAATAGCGTCTTTGAATGCTTTACCAGCCTTGAATGCAGGAGCCTTTGATGCAGGGATCTTCATAGCAGCACCTGTAGCAGGGTTTCTGCCTTCTCTTGCAGCTCTTTCTTTAACTTCGAATGTACCGAAGCCAACTAACTGAACTTTGTCGTTAGCCTTTAAAGCTCCTTCAATGCTTTCGATAACTGCGTTTAAAGCTTTTTCAGCATCCTTCTTTGATAATTCTGCCTTTGCAGCGATTGCAGCAACTAATTCTGTTTTATTCATTATATATTCACCTCCTAAGTGATTTAACATATCTTTAGTACGAGGCATCCGCCTCATTACAAATTACAAATTCATTATAACCAATATTTTGAAATAATTCAAGTGTTTTTAGTAAATTTTTTATAATTTTGCCCAAAAAATATGCATTTTTAAGGTTTTTTAAAGAAATCTGCCGATGATTTTGTGTATTTTTGCAGCTCCCGGCATAGAATCTATATCTTCTTTTCTTATGGCTTTAAGAATAATCAGTCCCGCAAAATAGATAATTACTGCAAAAACCACAGCCGCAAGCAGAGCAATTTTATAATCTGTCACATTTTGAACAAGCTCATAGATACATTTTGCACCAACTCCCATAACAACCGTTACCAGAAGTTCTTTCACTATAAAAGAAACGCCTACTTCAGGTTTAAGATACTTTCTTAAAGCAATAAGATTTAGTATGCTTGTTACTGCGTAGCATAAAACAGTTCCCACAGGAGCACCGTTTATGTTTATTTCAGGGTTACCCACAAGCATATAATTTACTGCAACCTTTATCACCGCACCCACCGCCATATTAGCAATAGGTATCCACACCTTGCCCATAGACTGAAGAATTGAATTTGTTATCATTACAAGGCTTAAAAACACAATTCCTAAGGCAAGTATTCTTAAAATACTTGTTGCTCCGAAATCGCCGTACGCAAGGTTTAATATTGGCTCTGCAAGAGTAGACATTCCTATTGCACAAGGCAGAGCAAGCATAACTGTCAGTCTTAATGCTGTTTCGGCTGTTGTTCTTGCCTCTTTTTTGTTTCCTATTGCCAATGCTCCCGCTATTGCAGGAACAATACTCACACCTAATGTTGATATGACAGTTGTGGGCATATTAAACATTGTTACCGCATCACTTGCATAATATCCGTACATACGGACTCTTGTTGTTTCATCATAGCCAAGTGCCTTAAGCTGATTCATAATCATACCAAGGTCTATAACTGTTGCAAGTGTAAAAACTGTTGAGCCGATTGTTATTGGTATTGCCAGAGTTAAAAGGCGTTTTAATATCTGCTTTGTAGTTCTCTGTTCTTTTTCATCGCTGTTTTTTATAAGAGCCTTAAGCTCCCTTTTATTTTTTCTGTTAAACGCAAACAGATAAACCGCTCCGATAAAGGTTCCTGTTGAAACACCGAGGATTGCTCCTGCTGCTGAAAAATTCTTACCGAATGGCAACATTATATACGCAAGCACAAGACCTAAAACAAGCTTGCCTGTTGATTCTATTATCTCCGATACTGCAGTGGGAGTCATATTAC
>JAGARF010000050.1 GCA_017622395.1 Clostridia bacterium
ACATTTTCCATAGTATAAATATCGTCAAGATGCACCATACCCATATGACCGCATCCGATAAGAACAATGTTATACATATCTACACTCCTTTTCCTGTCAGAGTTAGTATATCACTATCTTTTGCTATTGTAAATACATAAAGAGTTAAAAATAATATAAAAAAAGACACCCAAGTGTCTTTTTTTATCCAACTTATACTTCAAGGATTACAGGAAGTATAACAGGACTTCTCTTTGTTTCACTGTAAATATACTGACTTAAACTGTTTTTAACGGCAGTTTTCATTGAGTTCCAGTCGCTGTGTTTTTTACTGCCTGCAATTAAGAGAGCCTCTTTTGCGTGAATTTTAATATTTTCCATAAGTTCTTCAGACTCTCTCACATAAACAAAGCCTCTTGAAATAACATCAGGACCTGATACGATTTCCTTTGAGTGTGAAGAAATACCTACAACTACAACAATGAGACCTTCTTCGGAAAGTGCTTTTCTGTCCCTTATAACAATGTTTCCTACATCACCTACACCGCTGCCGTCAACAAAAACTCTGCCTGACTGAACGTTGCCTGTTATTTTTGCAGACTGTTTGTTTAATTCAAGAACCTGACCTATTTTCATTATAAAGGTATCTTCTTCCTTCATACCGATTTTCTGCGCAAGCTTTGAGTGCATCATGAGATGTCTGTATTCTCCGTGAGCAGGAATAAAGAATTTAGGCTTTGCAATAGAGAGCATAATTTTAAGCTCCTCCTGACAAGCGTGACCTGAAACATGCACATCTGCCAAAGCTTTGTATATAACTTCTGCACCTTTTTTGCAAAGCTCGTCAATAACTCTTGCAATAAGCTTTTCGTTTCCGGGAATAGGGCTTGATGAGAAAATAACAAGGTCGTCTTTTGTTATTTCAACATTCTTGTGACCGTTGTTTGCCATTCTTGAAAGAGCCGCCATCGGCTCGCCCTGACTTCCTGTTGTTACTATTACAAGGTTTCTTGGTTTGTATTTGTCTATCTCCGAAATGTCAATAAGTGTACCTTTTGGCACTTTAAGATATCCAAGCTCTCTTGCAGAAGTTATAACACTTTCCATACTTCTGCCTGAAACTGCAACCTTTCTTTTATACTTTGCCGCAATATTTATAATCTGCTGAACTCTGTGGACATTTGATGCAAAGGTTGCAACAATAATTCTTGAGTTGCATTTGGAGAAAATTTCCTCAAGTGTGTCCCCGACTTTTCTCTCGGACATTGAGTAGCCCGGTCTTTCAACATTTGTGCTGTCTGAGAGAAGTGCAAGTATTCCTTTCTTTCCAAGCTCACCTATTCTGGCAAAGTCCAGCATTTCACCATCGATTGGAGTTGAGTCAATTTTAAAGTCGCCTGTGTGAAGCACTACGCCAACAGGGGTGTGAAATGCGATAGCAACAGCATCTGCAATACTGTGATTTGTTCGTATAAATTCTGCCTTTATGCTTCCGAGTTTAATAATTTGTCCCGGTTTTGTTACATTTAATTTGGCAGTTTTCATAAGTCCGTGTTCTTCAAGCTTGTGGGTTAAGATACCGAGAGTCAGCTTTGTTGCATAAATAGGCACATTAATATCCTTTAAAAGATAGGGAATAGCACCTATGTGGTCCTCGTGACCGTGAGTAATGATAAGACCTCTTATTTTTTCTCTGTTTTTATAAAGATAAGTCATATCAGGGATAACAAGGTCAACACCCAGCATTTCCTCATCGGGAAACGCAACCCCGCAGTCTAAAATAACGATATCGTCTTCATATTCAAAGACAGTTAAATTTTTACCGATTTCCTCAAAACCACCCAAAGGAATAATTTTAAGATTGCTCAAAACGGGAGCAGGTTTTTTCTGGGGTCTTGGTTTTAAAGGTCTTTTTCTTACATAATATTTTTTTGTATTTGTGCTTTTTTCCAAAATATACCTCCTTAAAAATGATATGTAAATAAACCTTTCTTTTCAGAAAGGCAATTCAGAGCCAAAGTCCGAACAATAAAAAAGGCCCTGAAAAAAAGATACACAAAGCTGTGTATCTCAAACCGAACATACTCAACTGTTAGTAGTATACCACAATTTCCATATGTTTGCAACAAAAATATTAAGTCAAATTCCGACAATATTCTTAACAACCTCACCTGCTGCAATCAGTCCTGCAACAGATGGCACAAAGGCACAGCTTCCCGGAGTTTGCCGTCTGCCTTCCTGATTTTCAAGGGGAGAGGGTGTGATTGGAGGCTCTGTTGAATAAACAACTTTAAGCTTTTTAACACCCCTTGCCTTAAGCTCCTTTCTCATAACCCTTGCAAGGGGACAGCCTGAGGTTTCAAAAATGTCTGCAATCTTAAAGGCGGTAGGGTCAAGCTTGTTGCCTGCACCCATACAGCTTATCAGCGGAATATTTTCTCTTTGTGCAACAACTGCAAGATGGATTTTTGATGAAACCGTGTCTATTGCATCAACTATATAATCAAAGTCTGATAAAGGAAAATCAGTTTCAGGGGTGTAAAACATATTAATGGCGGTAACATTACAATCAGGATTGATGTCTTTAATTCTTTCTGCCATAACCTGTGTTTTTAATTTGCCAACTGTGCTGTGGAGCGCGACAAGCTGTCTGTTTATGTTTGTATAGCTTACTGTATCGTTGTCAATTAAGGTTATATTGCCAATGCCGCATCTTGCCAATGCCTCTGCAGTATATGAACCCACACCGCCGATACCGAAAACTGCAACCTTTGCTTTTTTTAATATATCTGTAGAACTTTTTCCGTAAAGCATTTCGCTTCTTATAAATATATTTTCCATAATCTCACCGCTTTTATTTTACAATAAATAAGAGTAAATATCAAGTATTTTTCTTGTCAAGGGGGGAAGAGAATAAAAGTAACCAAAGGTCACATTTTTGACAAAAAGGTAACAGAAAAATTTGTTTACATAATTTAATATCTGTAAATTTTGTCATTTTGAGTTTTCCACAGGCAAATGTTGTAAAAATGGACTTTTCAACAAAGTTATCCACATTATCCACAAATCAGTTTTGGAATTTTAGCTTTAAAAGTGTGGAAAAGTGTCGAAACAGGTCACGATTTTATGGGAAAAACTAACTGTGAAAAAATGGTTGGTTTACATAATATTTTGAACACTTTCTGTTTTCAGACAAATCTGAGAAATAATACAGATTGTCCCATCGGGGCACTTTAAGACCTATAAAACAAGTTGACGAAGTACAGAAAGTGTGTTATTATGGTTTGGAATAAAATGATGCTCTAGGATAAATTAAAAGAAAGAGGGAAACAATATGAAAATTTCTACAGAAATAGCATCAGCTTCAAGAATTGTGGGAGAAGAAAAAGCGGTAGAGCTTATAGCAAAAGCAGGCTTTGATGCCTGGGATTTTTCTATGACACCTATGTGTAAATATGATTGGGAAAATAAATGCCTTTTTGATAATGACCATCCTCTTGCAGGGAATAACTACCTTGCCTTTGCAAGAAAGCTGAAACAAATAGGTCTTGACAACGGCATACATTGTAATCAGTCGCATGCACCTTTTCCTACATATTGTGACGAAATAAGAGGATATCTTAAAAGAGCTATAGAGTGTACTGCGGAAGCAGGAGGAAAGATTTGCATAATTCATCCTGATAATTATAAATCAGCTGAAGAAAATGCAGAAATCTATTTTGAACTTTTGCCCTTTGCAAAGGAATGTGATGTAAAAATCGCAACAGAGAATATGTTTAATTGGAATAACGGCCCTGCACCTGCAGCCTGTTCATCGCCTGAAAGCTTTTTAGAGCATTTAAAGGTTGTAAATGATGATTATTTTGTTGCTTGTCTTGATATAGGCCACGCAGAACTAAAGACACTTAATACAAGTGCTGTAGAAATGATAAAAGCATTAGGTGATTATGTTCAGGCTCTTCATATTCATGATAATAATACCCAAGGGGATAATCACCAGATACCTTTTTCAATGAGCATTGATTTTGAGGCAGTGGCAAAGGCTTTAAAAGAAATTAATTATAAAGGTTATCTTACTTTAGAAGCGGATGCATATCTTAAGGAGTATGACAAAGATAATGTATTTGAAGGAATTAAAAAATTGGCAGAGTCTGCAAGAAAAATTTCAGAAATGATGAAATAAATGTAAACAAAAGTGTGCAAAAAACATTGCACACTTTTGTTTTTTATGGTAAAATCAAAGTGCAAGGTGTATAAAACGCAACTAAAGGTTGCAAAATATTCAAAGAAAAGTTGGTGGATAACAGGTATCAGCTTTGATAATATAAATATAATAATAAAAAGGAGCGTTGATATAAATGAAAATAGGCGAAAAAATAGCAAACCTTCGTATTGCAGCAGGAATGTCACAGGAACAGCTTGCTGAAAGTCTTGATGTTTCAAGACAGTCGGTTTCAAAATGGGAAATGGATCAGGCACTTCCCCAGATAGATAAGGTTTTACAGTTATGTGAGCTTTTTAAAATTTCCACAGACCAGCTTCTTCACGAAAAAATTGAACTTCCCCAAACAGAAACAGAAGGAAACAAATATTTCGGCACAGACGGTTTCAGAGGCGAGGCAAATGTTACTTTAACATCAATGCAGGCATATAAAGTGGGAAGATTTTTGGGCTGGTATTACGGAAACGCAAACCATCGTCCCAGAATTGTTATCGGTAAAGACACGAGAAGGTCCAGCTATATGCTTGAATACTCTATTGTGGCAGGTATAACCGCATCGGGTGCTGATGCGTATATGCTCCATGTAACAACAACACCTAGTGTTTCTTATGTTACAAGACAGGAAGAGTTTGATTGCGGTATTATGATAACTGCATCACACAATCCTTTTTATGATAACGGCATAAAGGTTATAAACAGATACGGCGAAAAGCTTGATGATAAAACAACTTCTCTTATAGAGGCGTATATTGACGGAAAATTGAATGTCCTTGGTGTTTCAGGCGATGATTTACCTCTTGCAACAAGAGAAAGAATAGGTTGTATTATAGACTATTCATCAGGAAGAAACAGATACCTCGGTTACCTTATTTCCCTTGCGTCACATTCGTATAAAAATTTAAGAATAGGGCTTGATTGTGCGAATGGTGCTTCCTGGATGATAGCAAAATCAGTTTTTGCGGCACTTGGAGCACAGACTGTAGTAATCGGTGCGGAGCCTGACGGACTTAATGTGAACGAAAACTGTGGTTCTACTCATATTGAAAATCTTTGCAAGCTTGTAAAAGAACAGCATCTTGATGTGGGCTTTGCCTTTGACGGTGACGCAGACAGATGTATTGCAGTAGACGGAAACGGTGAAATAGTTGACGGCGATAAAATGCTGTATATTTTAGGTAAAAGACTTAAATCAAGAGGAATGCTTAATCACAATACAGTTGTTGCGACAATTATGTCTAACAGCGGATTTTTTGCAAGCCTTGAAGAGGCAGGAATTAAATGCGAACAAACAAATGTGGGCGACAGATTTGTTTATGAATGTATGCAGGAAAAGGGGTATGACCTTGGCGGAGAACAGTCGGGTCACATTATAATTAAAAAGTACGCAACAACAGGCGACGGTATTTTGACCGCTATTATGGTAGCAGAGGAAATCTGCGACTCAAAGCTTTCTTTATCAGAGCTTGCATCTCCTGTTAAGCTTTATCCTCAGTACACAAAGAATGTAAGGGTAAAAGATAAACCTGCAGTATTTAAAGATAAAACCGTTATGGACAGCCTTGCGGAGGTTGAAAAGCTTATAGCAGGCAAAGGCAGAGCACTTCTTCGTCAGAGTGGTACGGAGCCTGTAATAAGAGTTATGATTGAAAGCGAGCAGGAAGAAAAATGTGTTGAATATGCACAGATGATTGCTGATACAATATTAAAGGGAGGCCATGGTGTTGAATAAGCTGGTTGAAACAAAGGATTTGTTTGAATGTAAAACTCCTTATCTTGAAAAACTTTTAGGTGACTATAAATATCCCTGGGAAATTCTTCCCAATATAAAGACATATATAAATGAGCTTATAGAAAAAGGCCTTGAGGGTTTTGAAAAAATAGCTGAAGGTGTTTATGTCGGTAAAAATGTAAAAATCTATCCTACAGCAGTAATAGAAGGTCCTGCAATTATAGGAGAGGGAACAGAAATCAGACCGGGAGCATTTATAAGAGGCTCTGTTATAACAGGTGCAAACTGTGTTATAGGAAATTCCTCAGAGCTTAAAAACTGTGTACTTCTTGAAAAGGTTCAGGTGCCTCACTATAATTATGTGGGTGACTCAGTTTTGGGAAACCGTGCCCATATGGGTGCTGGCTCAATATGTTCAAACTTGAAAACAGATGGTAAAGCAGTTGTAATTCACGGTGACAAGGAATACGAAACAGGACTTCGCAAAATCGGCGGAATTTTAGCAGACGGAGCAGATGTTGGTTGCGGATGCGTTTTAAATCCCGGTACAGTAATCGGTAAAAACACCTCTGTATATCCTCTTAATGCACTAAGGGGTGTGTTTCCTGCGAATTGTATAGTAAAATCTCAAAATAATATAGTAGAAAGAAGGAGTTAAAATGAATTATATTGAAGTTGAAACCTATGAAGAATTAAGCAGAAAAGCGGCAGCTATAATTGCTGCACAGGTAATCTCAAAGCCTGAAAGTGTGTTGGGACTTGCAACAGGCTCAAGCCCTCTCGGAACATATGCCTGCCTTGTAAAAGCATATGAGAATAAAGATTTGGACTTTTCAAAGGTTACATCAGTAAATCTTGATGAATATGTAGGACTTACAGGTGAAAATGACCAGAGCTACCGCTATTTTATGAATACAAACCTTTTCTCTAAAATAAATATCAGAAAAGAATGTACCTTTGTACCAAACGGCTGTGCTGATGATGTTAAAAAAGAGTGCAGAGAGTATGATGAAAGAATAGAAAGTCTCGGCGGTATAGATATTCAGCTCCTTGGTATAGGTCTTGACGGACATATCGGTTTTAACGAGCCTGATGAAGTGTTTACAAAAGAAACTCACCTTGTTGATTTAGATCCATCAACAATTGAGGCAAACGCAAGATTTTTCCCATCAGCAGATGATGTGCCAAAACAGGCGGTGACAATGGGAATGGGCGGAATAATGAATGCAAAAAAGGTTCTCCTTATTGCTAACGGCAAGAATAAAGAAGAAATTATCAAAAAGGCATTTTTTGGAACTATAACTCCAAAAATTCCTGCCTCAATCTTACAGCTACATCCTGATGTGACAGTAATATATTCTAAAAATTAAAAACGG
>JAGARF010000011.1 GCA_017622395.1 Clostridia bacterium
AGTACAGCAGAATTGGTAACGGTCCTAAAGGTGATATGAACATTACAGCGGTTTATGGTAATGATGTCGGTGTCTATGGAGGAAGTGTTGCTAAGAATGTTGCTTATTACAGAACATTAAAAGCAGATTTGACAGGCAGTGAATTTGTATTTGGAAATGTGACAAACTGGCAGGGTTATGTTGAGAAGGTAGCTAACAGCAGTGGTGGTGTTATTCAACATGCGGGTGATTTAAGAAACGTTGATAATTTTCCGTGTAACATAAGGGCATATGGATGTAATACAGGAACAAATGCATTATGTTTAAGAGCCAGTGCATTAAGACCTGCAGGATCACAAACTATTTATGCAGGTAAACAAGAAATAGATTTTTCGAATGAAACAAAAATCAATGCTACAGTTAAAGTACATCAGGTTAAAAACAAAGGAGAGACATTAAAGTTTCAGCTTACAAAAGGCAGAGACACATTTACACCAGGAAGAACAAATTATAATGATTCAACTATTACAGCAAAATATGATGTATTTACTATGACAGCAGATGGAAAAATTATGGTTGACGGAAATGTAATCGGTGCATATGAAGTGGGTACTGATGGTGCGGTATATAGCTATAAAGTTGAATATACAATTAATCAAGAAAATCCTGCAAAGCCTACACATGCACTTAAAATTATTGATATAGACACAAAAGAAGTTGTTGCGTCAATTGATGAAACACAAATGAACTTAACATCAGGAGCTGAAGAGTTTAATTTTGAAAACGGTATTAACGGTTTCAGATTTGTAGTAAATGCTCCAAATTATACAAGTTCATCAGATTATTCTGACATTATAGTTTATATTGATGATATTAAGACAACAACAATTCTTCCTGAAAGCTTTAAAGATATAAGCGATGTTAAAGATGCTGTTTACAGCGCTGAAAACAAGAAAATCACATTAAATGCTGATATGGAAGAAACACACGAAGCTGGTAATGTTGTTCTCTTTGCAGTATATGATAAAGCAGGAAACACTCTTGAAAAGCTTTATAAGTTTGATTGTCCTGTACTTGTTGCAGATACAAATGAACTTGAATTTACAGTAAATGAAGCATATGATGCTGAAAACTACTTTGGTAAAGTATTCTTATGGAAGAATTTGACAAACTTAAATCCTGTAACAAAATGTGCTGATGTAACTTTTAGCCAGTCAGTAGTAGAAGAATAAATTAATTATATGGAGGTTGCAGACTCATGCTAAAAAAATGCATAATATTTATATTGACTACAGCAATGATTGTTAGTGGCGGATGTTTTGCAACCTCCGCCGATATGGCGAAAACTGCAGAAACACAGTTTTCTGAAGATTTTGAAAAATATCAGATTTTAGATAATGACAATGACGGAAAATATTACACAAATAATGGTGCAGGTGGAAATGATATTATAAATTGCGGAAAGCCTGCGGACGGAAAGTATACAGATACAACTGTTTATCCTTACGGTACAGCCAGTGTATATGAAGGAAATGCAGATAATGTAAATATGTATGTTAAAGATTATAATGGAAATTTAGTGTATGGAGGTCTTGACGGCTGGTATGGATATTATAATGGTTACGGTCAGCAGTATAACAGATGGAACAGAAGACTTTCTATTATAAAAATAGATACAGACACAAATAAATCACAATATCTCAATATGACACCCACAACTTCAGTAGATGGGGTTGTAGCGGCTTTATTTTCCAGAAACAATGTAGAATTAAAGGGATATTCTTATCTTACAGCAAGAATAAGTTTCGGTTCAGCAGATGTAAACTTTTTAAGAGCTGGAATAAGAATAACTGCAAACCCCGTTAATCATGAATTCGACAATGCATATGATGCAATACATTTTGTTGGAAGTGCGACAGAAGGTCAAGTTGATGTCTATCTTGGCGGTAATAAAGTCGCAGTAGCAGAAACTTCTACAAGTGGAAAATGGTACACAGTTCAGTACCGTATATATAACGGCGGTGCTTCAGCAAGGCACAGTCTGCAAATAATTGACGATGAAAACAATTCCTGTATAGTTGATACTGACTGGCAGGATTCAAATAAAAAGGAAAACTTCTTTTCTGTAAAAAACAAATTCGGAATACAGTTTTATGCACAGTCAGATAAGAACACAAATACTATTGTAAAGCTTGACGATATTAGATTTGCAAATAATGGCTTTAAAGAAGACTTTGAAAATTACTCTGTGGCTAAATATTACAATTCAAAAAACGGTGTTCTGTCTAATGGGCCTAAAGGAAATTTAAACCTTGATGAATACAAAAATGGTGTATTTGAAGGTAATATGGCTCTTAACAATTATGTAACAAGAACTCTTGATGCTTCAACATCTGCGAGAGTGTATGGCAACATTCCTTTTTGGCAGGGATATGTCAGTGAGGTTGCATCTGGTGTTAATGCTTATGTTACGGACAAGTGGAAGGATACTTGTACAGTTTCATCTGCCACAGACAGATACGAGGTTAAAGGGGCAGGGTTTAATCAGGCACTTATACTTTATCCTAAAACCAGAAGTACACTAACAGCTATGCAGTCTGTTTATGCAGGTATGGAAGTTGTAGATTTCTCGGATGTAACAACTCTTAAGACATCATTTAACATTTATAATGCAAATACAAACAACGATATACTTAAACTTCAGCTTACAAACGGCAGAAGTACTGTAAAACTGTACAGTCAGACCGCATCATATGCATCACTTGCATATGACGGAAACTCATTTAGTGCAGTATATGAACCCTTGAAATTAGAAAAAGGTGTTATATATTTTGACAGTAAAAATATTGGAACCTACAATGTAAAAACAACATACAATCTGCAGTACACAGTTGACACAGAAAACTTAACACATAGTGTATTAATAACTAAAAAAGCAGATGGTTCAGAAGTTGCCAGAGCGAGTGCAACAATGGCTGATATGGGAACATTCGCGTTTAATGCACTTACAGGTTTTAGATTTGTAGCATCAGTACCTGCATATACTGATGCAAATACTGAAAATAAGGTTCTTTTAGATGATATTGAAATGTCAAATCAATTAAGTGAAACAACTACTGGTGTTCCTGAATCTATAAACTTAACTGTTAATACAGACAAAATTGTTAAAAATGTAGGAAAAGAAATGTATGGAGTAAATTTTGAGTGGGGAGGTTACCCCTCAAAATATCTGATTGGTGAAACAACAGAAATTAATCCTGAATTTACCGAATGTTTTGAAGATGATATTCCACTCTCAAGAATGGCAGGCGTTTCTTCAAACTGGATGCTCTGGAAAGAGGCAATAGGTGAACTTTCAGAAAGAAGCAATCTTTATTTCTGGCACTACGATGCAAGAAAACAAAACTATGGGCCCGTTGAGTGGATAAATTCTATCAAACAGTGTAACGAGGATGGAAAATTCATTTATACAGTTAATATGCCAAGAAGTAAACCGACGGATGAAAGAATACTTGACTTGATTGGAAATAAAATTGAGCAGATTGACACAATTGAAAATCTTAAAGATTTAGTTAGATTTATGAGATTAACACCTGATGACCCTAAAGCTATTGGCTCTGACGGTGTTAACTGGGCACAGAAAAGAGTTGAGCTTGGAATAAAAGAGCCTGTGGACATATATGCGTGGGAGCTTGGTTGTGAGCTTGATGCAGATGGTCAGGGTTGGTACAGGGTCGCAGATTATCTTGAAATGTGTAAACCTGCAATTGCTGCCATCAGAGAAATTGACCCTAATGCAAAAATATCAGCGCACGAAAAAACAAGTATATTTTTTGATGAAAGTATAACAAGGTCATGGCATAATCAGTTGTTGAATGCTATCGGAAGTGATATTGACTATTTATCTGTTCATTATTACTATGACCCTGATAGTCGGGAAAAATTTGAAAATTATTTTAATACACTTATAGCAGATATTGAAAAAACTTCAGCAAAAGACAAAATAAAAATACTTCTGACAGAACATTCATCTGCAAGATATAACAGTGAGACAACAGCAGGGTATGACTTCGTTTTTCCACACACAATGAGAGGAACGCTTACAACTGCAGAGTATCTGGTTAACTTTATGAAAATTCCTGAAATTGTCGCAGCAAACTATCATAGCGTACAGAGCTCTTCCTGGGCACTCATGTACGATGATAACGGCGAATATAAGAAAACTGCACCAGGCTATCTTTTAGAGCTGTTCGGACAAAAGGGTTTTGGAAATTCAGTTGAATGTATACTTGATAAAGAGTTCGACGGTTTAAAAATATCTGCAGGTGCAATTAAAACTAAAAACGGTCTTAATTTATTCCTTGTTAATACAAGTAATGATTCAGATACAACACTAAAATTAGACATTGACGGAAATTACAGATTAAATAAACAGACCGTTATAACAGCTGACAGATATGATTGTGATATTTATAATGATAATGATGAAATAGACATAATATCTGAAAATAAAGACGAGAAAATAAGCACATTTAATCTGAAGAGAAGAAGCATCGTGCTTCTGGAATTTACAGATAACAAAAACATTATATCAGTGGATAAAACAAATGGTGATGTTGAGTTTGAACTGCCGGAAATTAGTGAAAATGCAAGAGTTATTTGTGCCTCTTATGAAGGAGACAAATGTTCAGAAATCAAAATTACAAGTCCTGATTCAGGAGTTATAAATATGGGCGAAAGTCTGGAAAAAGCAAATGTTTTAAAGCTTTTTGTATGGGATTTAAAAACACTTTACCCAATGTGCAACGAAAGCTTGTATGTTTTAAAATAAAAGTAGAAAGGATGAATGTTTTGAACAGAAATTTTAAGAAAGTATGCTCAATATTGTTGTCGGCAATTATTTGTATTTCGACTACAAGTGTGTGCTTTGCTGAAAGTAATATGAAAATTGATGAGAGCAAGACCATTAAAGAAATTGACCGTATTATGTATGGTATAAATCAGGAATGGTCTGTGACAAATCAGTCATATTATCTCAAAGGAAGCTCATTGGAGATTGGAGAACAATTTATAAATTGTTATAAAAACAGTATTGGTCTTGCCAGAATGGCAGGTACATCCTCTGACTGGGTAAAATGGAAAAATAATATGGGTCCCCTTCAGGACAGAAAAGCAAACAGACTCTGGGGCATTACGGATATTGTGCGTTATGGTATGGTTGAATGGCTTAAATCAATTCAAGTGGCTGACCCTGATGCTAAGTTTACATATGTTGTTAACATAATAAGTGATAGTTATGAAAATATGGCTGATGCTATTGAGTTTTTAGTAGGAGATGGCATAACAAATCCAAACGGTGGTATAAACTGGGGAAAAGTTCGTATTGAAAGTGGCGTAAAAGAACCTGCAGACATATTTGTTTATGAAATCGGTAACGAAACAGATACGACAGGCGGTGGAGGACTTTCTCTTGATGAATATATTAAAAGAGCAAAAGAAGCTATTGCAGTAATCCGTAGTGTTGACAGAAATGCTAAAATAGCAGTTCACAATAAAACAGGTAATATAACTACGAGCTATGATTATTATGACCACAGACTTCTTCAGGAGCTTGGTGACCAGATAGATTACCTTTCAGTGCACGGATACTATCTTCCTAATGAAGACCCTGACCGTATAGGGAAAGATTCATTCATAGATCATGTAAGAAGAATTGGCAGAATGGAAAACAGTATTCGAAAAATTACAGGATCAGACAGAATAAAAATTTATCAGTCAGAACATGCTGGCGGAAGATATAACAGTGATACAACAGCAGGTTACGATTTTGTTGTTCCACACACAATGATGGGAACAATGGAAACTGCAGAATGGTTCTTGAGAATGATGTGGCATCCTTTAATTGAAGCATCAACATATCATTCAACACATAGCTCATCCTGGTGTATTGCATATCCTGAGGATGGAGAAATCAAAATGTCTGCAATAGGAAATCTTCTTCAGCTTATGCTTAAATATGGAACAGGTGAAGTATATCATTCAGAGCTTGACGGATTTAAATATGAAGAAATGGCAGCAGTTATTGGTCAGGCTGTTAAAAATGAGGAAGGGTTAACAGTAATTTTAGTTAATAAAAAAGATATTCCTGAAACTATTAATTTCACATTTAATAATAAATATAAGGTAAAAAATGTTGCATACATTCAGTCTGACGATTATAAAGCAGACAACTATATTGGTTCAAAAGGAATCAATGTTATATGGAATGCTGAAGTTCCTGAGGGCGAATTTTCAAGTTATACACTTGACAAGTATTCTGTTACATTTATAACTCTTGAAGAAATTGGTGAAAAGGTGGTGTCTGAATGATTAAAAGAATCATAACATTTGTTTTAGCATTTACTATGGTAGCATCAGTTTGTCAGGCAGCACTTCCTGTGCCTGATAATTCAGAAGTAATAGAATTTGCAATCAAATCAGTAGAACTTGACGAAATAAAGAAAAGTAAATTTGAAAAAATTGATTTAAGACCATATGCTAACAGATCTTTTGTAGATAATGTTGCAGGTGATATGACAGGTGGATGGTCTGACCAGGGACCTGATAACGATATGCGTAATTTCGACTTGTTTGGTGATGTAGAAATCCTTGGAATTCCTTTTTCAATAATACCACAAGGTGAAAACAATGGTAAATCTGTCCTTGCAATCAGAGGTAAGGACAATATGGAGCTTCCTAAAAGAGTTGAAATTCCATATAACAAAAAAACAGCAGGCGCATATCTTCTGCAGTCTGCTCCATATGCATTTTCAGCAGGTCATTATGTTGGAAGATATTCATTTGAATATACTGACGGAACAATTGCATATACAGATGTGATTTCAAGTCAGCAGATTAGTGACTTCTTTGGTTCAGGCGTACCAGCATACGGAAAAAGAGCATGGCTTGGTGATAATAAATTTGCAAGTGAGAATGGATACAAAATTAACTGTTCTATGTTTGCACTTAAAAATCCTCACCCTGACAAAATTGTTAAAAACCTTGTTTTGGAAACAGAAGGAAATAGTTCATTTATTATGATAGTTGGTATTACCTTTACAGATAGAGGTCCGTACTATCTTCAGGATGGAGATATAGCATTAAATCCTGATACAGAGGACTGGAAAAAAATAGAAAACCGTAACTCTGTTAAATCAAAAGGTACTGCTCTTGACGTTTCATACTTATTAGATGCGCCTGCAGGTAAACATGGCTATCTCATATCAAAAGGTGAAAGCTTCTATTTTGAAGATGGTGCAAAAGCGAAATTTTGGGGTACTAATCTTTATGGAAAAGCAAACTTCCCAGAAAAGGAAGAAGCTGAAAAGCTTGCATCAGAAATTGCACAAAATGGATTTAATATTGTTAGAATGACAAATCTTGATGGCTATATTTTCGACGGAAAAGAATATTCTGCTGAATTTCCGGAAGATAAAATGGATAAGCTTTGTTATTTCATAAAATGCCTTAAAGATAAAGGTGTTTATGTTTATCTTACTGTAACATCTAATAGACCTGCATTGAAGGGTGATGGTATAGAAAATGTTGATGATGTTGAAAATGGATACAAAATTGAAGGTTTTTTTGATGAAAATCTTATAAAACTTCAGCAAATTTATATCGAAAAACTTCTTAATTACGAGAATAAATATACAGCTACAACAATAGGAAAAGACCCTGTAGTTGCAATGATTGAATATATGGATTCAAACAGTATGTTTTTACTTAGTTCAAATCCAAGATCTGAATATGGTATTTCAGCTGATTTGTATTATAACAAATTAAACAGTATGTTTAATCAGTTTATAGCAAAAAAATATCGTGCAGGAACAATTTTGAAAAAAGCCTGGGCTGCAGATTACGGAACTGAAATAGAAAAGAATTTCAATCGTCTTTCTGTAAACGGAGGATGGCAGAATTCACCTATCATTGGAATTCAACATAAAGCAGATTTAGCACTTTTTATGACAGATGTTCACAACGGTTATTATGCTCAGATGGAAAGTGCTGTGAGAAAATGCGGTTTTAAGGGTGTGACAACATCTCACAGTAACGGTGAAAATGAATTGGAACTTGGTGATACATATTCAAGCTCTTATACAGATTTTATAGCTGTTAATGCATTCAGCGCTGTAAATATGGGCATTGGTAAGAACACAAATCCTGCAGTATATGATGAAGGTATTGCATATATTGATGACTTAATTAAAGCAAGAATAAATGGTAAGCCTTTTGTTGTTAGTGGTTATAACACAGGTGTTGGGGCTAAATATACAGGTGACACATATCTCGCTTTAGCTGCAGTATCTGGTCAGCAAGGCTGGTCAGCACTTCAGTATTATTTTACAGATGGTGAAGATAATCCTAACAATGCATTTGAAATACAAAACAGCATAACAAGACTTGGTTTAATGCCAGCAGCATCAATCTTGTATAATGGTATTGAAGAACTTGATGAAGGATATGTGGCTCAATTACCAATCTCTTCATTAATTTCAACAGAGTATAAAAAACTTGATATAAACCATATTCTCAATAAGAAAGTTTCTGTATCTGTTAAACAGAATAACGCAGCTCTTCTTGGGACAAAGGATAACAAGAATAAATATGTTAATAAGATGTTTAAATTTGATTCAGAAAAACACATTTATTCTATAAAAACAAAAAATACAGAAGGTTGTGTAGGTGTGCTTTCTGAAAGTGAAAGTTTTGATCATATTAGCTATCATTTCCAGTCACCTATTTGTGCAGCGGTTTTAAGTGCGCTTGATAACAAAAATTTAGATAATGCGGAAAGATACCTTCTTACAACAGCTGGCAGAAGTAAAAGTGAAGGAATGTCTGTTGACGAATGGTTTAATGTAACAGGCGGAAAAGATATGCTAACAGAACCTGTAACAGGCAGTGTTGTGTTAAAGCTCGGCAATGTGAAAGTTTATGCGCTTGATTTTTCAGGACAGCGTCTTTGGGAAATGAAGCAGTATAAGGACTCAAAAGGAAATGTAATAGTTCCTATTACTGAAGAGAATAGTGCATTTTATTATGAAATTGTAAAGGATAGGGGGTAATATAAGTGAATAAGAAAATTTTGAGCCTGATTTTATCAGTTATACTACCATTATCTTTATGTATGCCTGCGTTGGCACAGAGCACGATAAATGTAGATATAAATCTTGAAAATTACGAAATAACAGTAGATGGAAATGTGGGTTTGGCTTCTGCCGGACATATAGTTACTATGGCTATTTCTAAACCTGATGTTCAGCTTCCTGATACAGAAACAAATACAGAAGGCTTTACAGATGCAATTATAGATTTTTATGTTACTTATGCTAATGAAAAAGGTGAATACACTTTTGATTCATTTGTACTTTATACAAACAGTGGTGACTATATAATAAGTGTAACTGCTGATAATGGTTCTACTCAAAGTGTTACAAAATATCTTCCATCTAAAACACAATATGAAAGAATAATTAATGATGTTTCTGATGGTGATACAGAAAAAATATTTTCAACCCTTGAAACAGAGAAAAATGAGCTTTTAAAAGTTTCAGATATTTCAGTATATTATGATTTTTCAGAAACAGAAAAGAAAGCAATATGTGCTAAGTTAGAAATTGAGGAATATACATCACTTGAGGGAATTGTTGATGATATTACAGAGTTAAGTATAATGCATCACTTAACAATGTCAAATCAAAATGGAATTCTTTATGGATACCTCTATGCTGACGAATGTGAGCTTTCAGAAAATCTTAATATCAAGAGTAAGGAAATACTTGGTTTTGAAGGAAAGAAAGCTATTTCAGTTATAGCAGATTTTGACAATTTGACAAAGTCAGAAAAAATGACGATTCTTTCGGCAGTAGCCGAAAAAACAAGAGCAGATATTGAAGAATTTTATGATAAGCTTCAGATTAATACAATCAATTATCTGTTCAGCAAAGTTGATAACTGGAAAGAAATATCAGCCTACATAGAGCGTTATCATAGCGACTCGCTTAAGGAATTAGACTATGCAAAATACAGTTCATCAAGTTATAAAACAGAAATAGAAAAGAGCCTTATTACATGTAGCTTTGACAGCATTTCCGCTTTATGCTCATATATTAATGACTATAAACCACAGATTTCTGCCGGTGGAAGTGTTGGCGGAGGAGCAGGTGGTGGAGGCGGCGGTGCTTCCGGAGGCTTTGGACCACAAATAGACTCAACAACAATAAACAGCGGTGCAGTTTCTACTATAGTTCCTGTTGTACCAGAAACTGAACCTGAAATCAAAGAAGAAAAAGAACTGTTTACAGATATAGAAGATTATGCTTGGGCGAAAGAAGAAATTGAAACTCTTTATGAAAAAGGCATAATCAGCGGAGATGGAAACGGCACATTTTCACCTGAAAGAAATGTGAGCCGTGAAGAATATGTAAAAATGCTTGTTGTAGCTGCAAATTTAACAGAACAGAATCATTATAATTTTGCAGATGTTGCAACTGATAATTGGGCATATCCGTATATTATGAAAGCTGTTACTGCAGGAATTGTAAATGGTATTTCAGAAACAGAGTTTGGTGTAGGAAACAGTATTTCCCGTGAGGATATGGCAACTCTTGCAGCAAGAGTTTTAGGATATTCAATAGTACAGACCTCTGAAGAGTTTACAGATATAGATGAAATTTCTGAATATGCAAAGTCATCTGTGCTTCTGATGAAGGAAAAAGGAATAATCAAAGGCTATGATGATGGAAGCTTCAGACCAAAGGCATTATCAACAAGAGCTGAAGCTGCAGTTATTATATGCAGAATTTTAAATGCACTTTCAAGTGCCCAGTAAATACAGAAAGGAGATTGATAAGATGAAAAAAGTATTATCATTGATTTTATTGCTGACAGTTCTTATGCAATTTATTTCTGTACCTGTATATTCGGCTGATGTTGCTATTGTTGGAGAAAACGAAGTAGAGTTTATACAAAAGCTTGATATAATCGGAAACTGGGAAGCATCTGACATAATTACACGAGCAGAATTTATTAATGCTGTAATGAGGTGTATTATTAAAGACAGCGGTTCAAAAGATGGCGGTGTAACAGTAAATGCTCAAAATAAAGTTTTTGAAGATGTGCCATTAAACCATTGGGCTGCATACAATATTGAACTTGCTAAAACAGCTGAAATTATTTCAGGTTCAGAAGCTGGTAAATTTGATCCTGACGGATTTCTTTCATACCATGCAGCATTAAAAATAATTATTAATGCATTGGGATATAAGCCATTAGCTGAAAAAAATGGCGGTTTTCCCATTGGTTATATTTACGCGGCAAACGAAATCAAATTAGGCTTTTTATCAGTAGCTAATAATGAGATACTGACAAAAGGTGAGGCAGCAATTCTTATTAAGGATATGCTTGAAACTGTTCCTATGAAGAAGGAATATAATTTTAATGTTAATGTTTCTGCTATGCCAAATCAAAGCGATAGCACACTTTTGAACAAAATTTTCTCTGTAAAAAGCTTTGTTGGTGTTGTTATAGCAAATAAATACAGCTCAACAGAAGCGGTGGCAACACAAGATGAAAAAGTACGTATTAAAAGTCTTTCTAACGGAAACAGTGGTATCTTTAATGTAGGTGATACAAAAGCTGAAGATTATCTTGGCAGAAGAACTAAGGTTTACTATTATACCGATAATCCTTATGAACTGTTTTATCTTCAGCCTGATGACAAAAATATATTGAAAATAGACAGCGAAGATTTTGTCGAAGCTGACTATAATGAAAAAGAAATCAAATTCTTAAAAACTAAAAATAATGATTGGGTTGCAGAAAAAACAGAAGAAATAATTACTATAGACGCAAGTATGGATATTATTCATAACGGAGTAGTATCAGGAGATGTAAAACTAATATTTGACATTCTTAATAATACAACAGAGGAGAATCTTGACAGTATTGTTTTATATGATAACGACAATGATAATAAATTTGACACTTTAAAAATCAATACATATTACACTCTGCATGCTGATTATATCTACGATGATGAAACAAGACTCGTTATTACTGACGCCTTGTTAGAAAAAACAGTTACAATTGACAAAACCAAAAACAATACTTATATCAACAGACATACATCTGAAGGTTACAGATTAGACGGCTACGGAATTATAGAAGGTGATACAGTAAGTGTATCATATGCAAAAGATGATGTTGAGCTTTACAGTCTTTATATAACAAAAGGCAGTAAAAGCGACGAATTTATAACTTTAGATGAAAATAAATTAATTTCAAAAGACTATACATACACTGTATCAAATACGTTTCTGAAAAAATATCCTGACATTTCAAAATTAATCAACTTCTCTGAAGATTACGATGTATATGTTGATCATAAAGGTAAAATAGCTGGCTTTTATTCAAAAGAGACAGGTTATGACACATATTATAAAATAATAAAGAACAAAGATGAGTTCATTTATATTTATAATGCGGGGATTGAAGGCAGAGGACTTAAACAGGAAATTAAACTGAAAACTATTAATCTTGAAGCTGAAATTAACACAATGAATGTGTCAGAAAAACTTAGAATTGATAATAAAAAGGTCGGCAGTGGCGCTAATGACATATCACATGAAGCAGCATGCCAGATGCTTAAAGGCAAACTTGTGAAATATACAAAGGATGCAAACGGTATTGTAACAAGCATAACATTCCCTAAAACTGTTTCATACGATAATGAGTTTAAATATTCATTCGGTGTAAATCAAAGTGATGGTCCTGTTCAGCTTCGTTACAAAGCATCACCTAAAGTGTTCTATAAAGACGGTATAGGTTCAACTGCTATTACTTCAAATACAACAATTCTTTGGGTGCCACATCCTGACCTTGCTTCACAGGGTGTAGATCTTAACCTTTACTGTAAGAGAGGAACTACATCTAACTTTACTACTGACCAGTATTACTATATAAATTCTTATACAGTTAACAATACATCAGTTGCGGCTGATATCTTAATTGCTTATAATAATGGTGAAGATAGAATTGATAGTTTTACTAAGCCTGTTATTGTAACAAAAGTGATTCAGTCAAAGAATAACTATGGCGAATATGCTACTAAAATATTTGGTATGCAGGATAATAAAGAGGTTCAGATTGCTTCTGAACAGTTGGAATTCAAAGATAAAAACGGAGCAACTGTAACAGTTGAGCCTGGAGATCTCGTTAGATGCGCACTTAATACTAAAGGTGACTGTGTTTCTATGAGTATGTTATATGACCATTCAGACTATGAAGAAGTAAGTGCATCATTCAGCACAGGCTACAGAGCA
>JAGARF010000012.1 GCA_017622395.1 Clostridia bacterium
CACCTCTTGCTCCTACATACATTTTGCCCTCTATTATAACAGATGGAACAATAAGGTCCTTTTCACCCTTTTCGGTTTTCATAACCCTGTCAAGATGTTTAAGGGTAACCGTCTTTTCGCCAAAGGCTATTGTTGCTGTTTTTATGTCATCATTCCAGCTTACCTGTCCCCCAAGTGCCTCAAAGATGGCTCTTACGGGAAGAAGTGCTCTGCCTTCTATTATAACAGGTTTTTCATCAAGAACAGCTTCTTCAACAGTAATTGATATGTCCGTTTCCTTATGTATAACAGTTTCACATAAAAAGTCTTTTTTCACATATCCCTTTTTATTCTGAAAAGCTGTGTAGCACCAATCCTCTTTTGAAAGGTCAGGAAAAACCGTTAAAACAGTTTTGTCAGGTATTGTTGTTAAAACACCGCCGTCGGTTGAAGGGGTTGTCCTCATATTTAATCCGTTTTCTGCTTCAACCGTATAAAGAGTGTAGCTTAAATTGAGCCTTTCCTTTTCTTCAGGAAAATGAATTGAATATACAACCGAGGTGTGACCCTTATGTTCATAATTGGGAACATTGTAAAAAATATCGCCTTCTGTGTTTCCGTGAGGAGCGTTATGGGCATAATAGGTTATAAAGTCCTTATGCTCTCCTCCCACAAGCACCACATGGAAAAAGCCTCCGCACTCGTGACATTCCTGAGCAAGCACATCTCCGACTGCAAGAACATCTTCATTTCTGCTCATAGAAATCTTGCCGTTTTCTTCAACAATTAATGGATAAAGGGGATAATTTTTTGTTAATTCTTTAACAAGGTCATTACACTCGTTTGCACTTATTTCCATACCGCCTGCCCTTAAGCAGTCTGCAACAAATTCAGCACAAAGACCCTTGCCGTCATCAAAATGAGCTGATGCATAGTCAAGGCTTAAATCTTTATTATAGGCATATGCAGTTATATTCAGTAAAACTGTAGCTGTCATAATAAAAATCAGTAGTTTTTTCATTGTATCTCCTTTTTGACGCCATATATATTAATTATATCAGCTTTTTTATGCATACGCAAGGGGAAAATAGTTTCGTTTTTAACAGTTTTTCTTTTTGTTTTAAACAATTTTATGTTTTTTTACAAAAAAGGTTTGAAAAATCAATAGAGATAGTGTATAATGTATGGTGAATAAATTCGGAAAGGAGCGAGTTAATGAGCAAAATTAAAATCGCACTTGACAGTCCCGGGGATTTATCCCTTGAGATTGCTGAAAAAAACAATATTTCGATTTTGCCTATTAAGTTTTCTCTTGAAAACGAAGAGGAGCTTATAAGAGATAAAATTGATATAACAGATGATGATTTTTATAAGAAAATAAGAGAAACAGGGATTATCCCTAAAACAGTTCAGATTACTCCTATTGAGTTTGAGGAATTTTATTTAAGCTTTGCTGAGGAATATGACGAGCTTATTATGATAACTATTTCCGCAAACGGCAGCGGAACTCACAGAAATGCCTGTATGGCAGCAGAAGAGGTTAAAGACAAAATCAAGGTTTATGTTGTGGACTCAAATCTTTATTCCTACTGCTACGGTCTTATGGCACTTAAAGCAAAGGAGCTTGCTGATGCAGGAAAACCTGCCGAAGAAATAGTTAAAGAAATTGAAAAACAAAGAGATAACACAAAAGCCTTTTTTGCAGTTGAAACTCTAGACTACCTTAAAAAAGGCGGAAGAATTTCAACAATGTCTGCAATTATCGGCGGTGTGCTTGATATAAGACCTATCCTTACGGTTACAGAGGACGGCAAGGTTGCGGCAATAGAGAAAACCAAAGGCGAAAAGAAAATGCTTCTTAAAATGAAGGAGCTTACCTTAAACGAGCTTGAGGGCAGGGACTATGAGCTTTACTGGCTCTATTCAGACAAAAAGGACAATGTGGAAAAGCTTAAGGGTATGCTTGAGGAAAGCGGTCTTATGTTCAGCGGGTCTGCACAGGTTGGTGCTGTTATAGGATGCCACGCAGGTCCCGGTGTATTTGCAGTAGTAATGATAAAAAAATAATATATACAAGGAGTTGTTTGTAATGAACAAAAAATCAGTAAAAGATGTAGAATTCAAGGGTAAAAGAGTTTTAGTAAGATGTGACTTTAATGTCCCATTAGACGAAAACAGAAATATTACCGACGAAACAAGAATTGACGGTGCACTTCCTACAATCAAGTATTTACTTGA
>JAGARF010000051.1 GCA_017622395.1 Clostridia bacterium
CATCTTGTTGTGCAGAAAATTATATAAACCAATGCACCAAGAGGAAGAATTATATTTGAAACAAGTAAGTCTTCAATATCCATTATGTTTTTAGCACCGTTTAAGATTGTAACATCTGCCCACACATTAAATCCTAAAATACAAGGGATTGAAAGAACGAAAATACCTATACCTGAAATTATACTTGCTTTCATTCTGCTCATTTTAGTAAGCTCCATTGTGCAGGAGATAATGTTTTCAAGAACGGCAAAAACAGTAGAAAGAGCCGCAAAGGTCATAAATACAAAGAACAGACTTCCCCATACTCTTCCGAATGCAAGGTTGTTGAAAATATTGGGAAGTGTTTCAAATATAAGGCTTGGACCGCTTCCCACATCAACACCGTATGCAAAGCAAGCAGGGAAAATAATAAGACCTGATGTAATTGCCACAAATGTATCAAGAAGTGAAACTCTTACCGCTTCACCCATAAGTGCTCTGTCTTTTCCTATGTAGCTGCCGAAAATAGCCATACTTCCCATACCTATGCTAAGTGTAAAGAATGCCTGATTCATAGCGGCAACAAGGACATTTATTATACCCTTTTCTTTAAAGGTAGCCAAATCGGGAAGAAGGTAGAATTTAAGTCCCTCTGCCGCACCCGGAAGTATGATACTGTTAATTGCAAGAACAACCATAATAACCAGCAGAGAAATCATCATAATTTTAGAAACCTTTTCAAGTCCGTTCTGAACACCCATTGCACAAACAATTGTGCTTATTAAAACAATTATGCCTGTGTATGTAAGCATTGAACCAGGCGACTGAAGAACTGAGCCGAAAACACCGCTTATACCTGCATTGTCAAGACCTGTAAAGGTACCGTTTGCAGTAAGCACAAAATATTGAAGCATCCAGCCTGCAACCATAGTGTAGAACATAAGCAAAATGATGTTTCCAACGTATGAAACATAACCGTGAATATGCCATTTCTGTCCGTCTTTTTCAAGTGCCTGATAAAGTCTTACAGGGCTTTTCTGGCTTGCTCTGCCAAGTGTAAATTCCATTGTAAGTGCAGGCACACCCATAACAAGCAGACACAAAAGATAAATCAACACAAAAATTCCGCCGCCGTACTGACCTGCCATCCAGGGAAATTTCCATACATTTCCAATACCAATTGCACAGCCGGCACTTATAAGAATAAATCCAAGACGGCTTTTAAGCTTTTCTCTTTCCATAATAACTGCTCCTTTTTTATTTTCTATTATAATAACATATATCCATTTTGCCGTCAATAAAAAAGTGCCCTTTCGGGCACTTTCACATTGTTTTTTTATTTGCTTGCAACGAATGCGTCAACCTGAGCCTGAATTTCTGCGATTACATCCTGAATTCCTGCCTGCTCGTATTTTGTGAACATTTCTTCAAGTAATGCTTCTGTATCAGCAGCACCTGAACCGATTGGATCACCGTATTCTTTAGCAACAGCTTTAATCTGACTGAGTTTTGTATCAATTGATGTTGTATCAGCAGCAAAGCCCATAAGAGGAGATACTACTGTGCTTTCGCCTTCGTTCATAAATTCATAAACAACTTGTTTGAAGTCTTCCTTCTGATTAGATGTAAGGTATGCGTTTTTAGCGTTACCAACAACCCACTTCCAGAGACCGTAAGATGATGATGAGTTACCTTCTTCAGGGTAATCCTTTGGAGTGATTAACTTATCGCCATCTGCGAGTTCTTTATCAACTGTGTAGTGAACACCTTCAATACCATAAACCATTAAGTTGTAAAGTTCTAAGCCCTTCTTTGAGTTCATAAGGTTAATAAGCATAGCAGCAACATCAGGACATTCTGAATTTACAGGAATTGCGAAACCGCCTGCTGCAGGCTTATATGGAACAAAGAAGTGGTCGCTGATAGGAATCTGAAGAACATCTATATCGTGAGTTTTGTCACCTGCATATGGTTCAAACTTACCGGTCCAGTTCTGTGATGTCCAAACAACATTACCGTCTTTAACACCGTCAAAGTCTGCTGATTTAGCTGAAAGAGCATCTTTTCTTACATAACCCTTGTCAAAGAAATATTTCTTTGCTCTCCAGAGAGCAACCTGCTGACCGTCAAGATGAGCGTGGTTAATTTTGATTTCAGGTTCGAGGTAGAAATATCTGAAAGAGTCAACAATGCTTTCAGTACCTCTTGCCTGCCATGCACCTGTATAACCTTTACCGATTTTTCCTGCTGCTGCAACCTTTGAAAGATAATCTTCCACAAGAGCTATAGATTCTTCTGATGGACAATAGTTGTTTTCTTTATCTTTTTTGAAAGATTCAATCATAGCATCAACATCAGCATACTGAGCAAGGTCAGCAGGAATTGTCATATAATAAGGAGCAGATGTCATTTTCTGATAGTTAGGGAAAATAGCCTGAGCACCATCAACCTTACCCATTTCAACAACCCATTCAGGATTTTCAGCAAGAGCATCCTTTGCATACTTTTCAATATAAGGGGCCATGTCGATTA
>JAGARF010000013.1 GCA_017622395.1 Clostridia bacterium
AAAAACACAGTAAAAACAAGCAGAACAGCAGGCTATCTGGAAAAGATGTTCAGAGCAATCAACAACCGATATTTCAACAATGAACTTGAAGAGCCTATAATCACAATACAGTCCACACCAAGAGCATACGGACATGTAACAGTTTCAAAGTCGTGGCGAAAGGGCGAAGAACATCGCCACGAGTTGAACATAGGTGCAGGCACACTTGACCGACCGATAGAAGACATCGTTGCAACCCTTATACACGAATGCTGTCATTTGTATGCAATGCAGAACGGCATACAGGACACAAGCAGAGGCAACGCATACCACAATAAAAGGTTTAAAAAGATAGCCGAAGCCCGAGACCTGATTATAAGTTATCATTCTACAATCGGTTGGAGCGTGACAGAGCCAAGCGAAAACTTGCTTGATTTCATAATTGAGCAAGGATGGACAGATATAATGATGAACCGAAACGAGTTCAGCTATATTCCAACAGGTGCAGGCTCAGGCAACAGCACAGGCAAAACACCGCCAAAAGGAAAACCAACCCATACAAGAAAATACCAATGCCCTTGTTGCGGTAACAGCGTGCGAGCAACAAAAGAAGTGAATATTCTTTGTATGGATTGCAATGAGCAAATGATAATGGTTTAATTATAAAGGCACTTTCCCGAAAACCCCCATGAAATGGGGAGTTTCCCGGAAAGTGCCCATTCTATGGGAAGTTTCAGAATGATTTGATGTGCACAAATCAAAAAAAGAAGGTCTTAATAAGACCTTCGGTTCATCAATTTTTTTCTGGAAGCTTCAAGCTGTTTTCTGTCATTGATAATCTGTTCGATTTCATTACACATTGTTTTCAGCACTCTGACTGTTTTTTTCTTGTTATTTATGTATATGGAACGAGTTACAATACATTTTTGACTTGTTTCTCTATACATAATTTCAACTCTGATTTTTAAAAAGAAACCTATCTGGATTTTCTTTTCATAATCAGTTTCCTTACGCTGAGCAGGTTTCCAGAAATACACTGTATCATAGCGTTTATACACTTCGATTGCTTCTTGTAACTCATCATAAATTTGCATAAGTTTATTGGTTGAAACAAAAACTACGTTCTTTGCAATAAGTGTGCGTGTTGAAATATTACTATTCATTTTGTGTCCCCCTCAATAAACTCAAAAATACTAACTTCTTCATTAAGCTGCAGCAATAGTGCCTGCAGTTCTTCACTTAGAATTGTTACTTCTTCGCTGATTTTGATTATTTCTTCTATTAAGACATTTTTCATTTATATCACCTCAATAAAATTATAATCTTCGTTTTTGAAAAAAACGAATTTAAAACAAAATCCTGAAGCAAGGCTTCAGGATTGTTTATGATACGGTATGTTTTTCACGCTATGTTTTTAATTACTGTTTCCCATATTCAGAAAGATAAAATTCTGCATTTTCAATTCTGTATGTTGATTTATTATCTTCAAAACAGAAATTATCCAAGAATTCATCGCAAAAACTGTTCTTAAGTCCCTTGTTTCTGGCTTCTTCATAAGTGTCAAATTCATCTGCACAAAGGATATATTCAACTTCATAATCATATGAACCATCTGCTTCTTTTACAATGTTATAAAGGAAAAAGACATTGTTTTTTGCAGTAAATCCAGTTGTGTTGTCTGTTACTGTATATTGCACATAAACACAAGGATAAGCTGTTTCAAGGTTTACCCAAACAGTGTCAAACACGATAGAACAATTTGTTAGGTTCTGTTTATTGAGATATTCTTTAACAATATCTGCATTTGCAAATGTCTCAATAGTTTTGCTTACAGGAGTAGTTAATTCAACACCAGTGTATTTAGCCTCAAGATAATTTTTTGTGTAGTCCTGCAATGTTTTCATTGCATTATAGAAATTCAGATGTCCATTTTCTGTTGTGAAAACAGCTTCAAGGTTTCCTCGACCATAGTTATAAATAAAACCATTGTCTTTACACCAGTCATTATAATTGTTGATATTTCTAACGACTTTTAAAACTTCGATAGATGGTTCTTCTGCATTTTTATATACATCGCTATTAATATCTACACCCAATCTTGTATAAAAATCATCCATAGAGATAAATTCATCACCAACAGGGTTATTTTTAAGCTTTGTATCTGTAGCACCTTCTAAATCATAAACACCATTATTTGTGCAAGACAAATAATAATATTCAAAATCGCTGTATTCTTTTACCAATCCATCATACGGTTCTGAAATAGCCTCTGTATACTTTGAAATAAATTCTTCATCCTCGAAATTAAGGTAAAATGGATATTCACCTTCAATATTTGTATGAGGAGATACTGTAAAATTCATGCCCAAAACAACAGATGAAAGATTGAAGTATGCAGGTGAATAAAGGCGAAGTGCTTTTTCTTTGTAATTATAAACTTTATCACCATAGAAATAATACCAAAAATCGTCTTTTGTATTATAGTCAGGTGAATGAATTACAGCATCGTGAAGACCATCTTTTGTTGAAACATCATAAGTTTCGAAATCAGTTGAAATCACAGGTGTGTCATTTTCTACATCTGAACTTGGAGGTCCACCAATAGTTCCACAAGCAGTGCAACTAAAGGCAAGTACTGCTACCATAAGCAGTGAAATTAGTTTCTTCATATAAAATCTCCTTTTTCCTCAGGTTTTCCGTGAAAACCTGTTTTTTTATTCGTATTTAGTTTTTTGAGAAATTTTTAAACCCTGAACTTGATAAAAGGGAATGAACATCACCGTCAAAAAGCTTATCGGCTACAGATTGTAATTCCCATATAACAGCCTGTTCTTTGGTTACAATCGGTACAAGCGTATAGTTGGGCTCCTGCCGTTGCACAAGACCTTTTTCAATCATCGGTCTGAGGATAGAATATGTGGTACACTTTTTCCACCCATATTGAGCAGTTGCAAAATTAGCCAAGTCAATAGCTTTTATGCTGCCGTCCGACCATATTTTGTTCATTAGCTTTAGTTCAGCTTCAAAAATCTCTATTCTTTCCATACAAACAAATCCTTTTACGCTCATTTTAACCTGTTTCAGATTAAAAATCAATAACCTGAAACAGATTAACATATACTTTCTTTTAGAGGTGAGTATATGTATAGAAGAATAAGAGACCTTAGGGAAGATAAAGACCTTAATCAAACACAGGTTGCCAAGATTCTTGGTATGAGCCAAACAGGATATTCCAAATATGAAACAGGCGAAAACGACTTGCCGTCTGCAATATTGATAAAATTAGCTGACTTTTATGGTGTAAGTGTTGATTACATATTAGAGCGTACTGATAACCCTGAAACGAATAAATGAACTCCGAGCGATGCTCGGAGTTTTTTGATGTGTACATTTCAAACTATTTTAAATAAATATCTGTGACAGACTCTCTGTGGTGTCCAAGTTGCTCCGAGCAGTATCGTTTTGCCTCAGATT
>JAGARF010000052.1 GCA_017622395.1 Clostridia bacterium
ATGATGTTCGGCTATGCTTGTGACGAAACTAAAGAACTTATGCCTCTTCCTATTATGCTTGCACATAAAATGGCTAAAAAGCTTACAGAAGTAAGAAAAGCAGGCGTTGTTGATTATTTAAGACCTGACGGTAAAACTCAGGTTACCGTTGAATATGACGGGGACACTCCTGTAAGAGTTGAAGCGATAGTTGTTTCAACTCAGCACGGCGAAGAAGCAGACCTTGAAACAATCAGAAAAGATATGATAGAGTATGTTATAAAGCCGATAGTTCCTGAAAATCTTATAGATGAAAACACAAAGATTTATGTTAACCCTACAGGCAGATTTGTTATTGGCGGACCTATGGGGGACACAGGCTTAACAGGCAGAAAAATCATAGTTGACACATACGGCGGATATGCAAGACACGGCGGCGGTGCATTTTCAGGCAAAGACCCGACAAAGGTAGACAGAAGTGCTGCGTACTATGCAAGATATGTTGCTAAAAACATTGTTGCTGCAGGCTTTGCTAAAAAGTGTGAGGTTCAGCTTGCGTATGCAATCGGTGTTGCAAAACCTGTATCAGTTCTCGTAGATACTTTCGGCACAGAAACAATTCCAAACGAAGAAATCGTAAGAAAAGTTGAAAAGTGCTTTGATATGAGACCTTCAAACATCATTGAAGAACTTGACCTCAGAAGACCTATCTACAAACAGCTTGCGGCATACGGTCATATGGGAAGAGAAGACCTTGATGTTAAATGGGAAAAGACGGATAAGGTTGAAGCCCTTAAAAACGCTTAAATTGCCAAATTTTGCGCATTTTGCACTAACTGCATCAAAATTATGACAATTTCCTTAGTGATTATTAAAAAAGGAGAAGAGATATGTATAAGTTTAACGAACAGAAAAAAGAAATAAGAATTGAAAAATACAACACTCCGACACCTTGGATGAACTATCTTACAAATGGTGTGTTTACAACTATGATGTCACAGGCAGGCGGCGGTGTTGCATTCTACAAATCACCTCAGATTTGGAGAATTAATCACTATAAATTTTTCCATGTTCCAACAGACAGAAGTGGTTTTTACAGCTTCATAAAAGATGGAAACGACTATTGGTGTCCAACAAATGAGCCTTGCAAGAGCAAGCCTGAAAAATGGGCGGCAACTCACGGTATGGGCTATACAAAGTTTGAGGCAGAAAAAAATGGTGTTAAGGCACTTTCTACATACTTCGTAGGAGAGTATGAAAACTGTCTTATATGGAACATAAAATTAACATCAGATACAGATAAGACAATTAAGGTTTTTCCTTATGTTGAACTTGGTATGATGGAATTTATGAGAGAGCTTCAGTGGCAGTGCTACAACAAGCATCAGTTATCTGCATACGATATGGAAGATATCCTTGTATATAAGTATGGTGTTGAAATGCAGCCAAAGCCTGATGAAACACCTCTTGTATACTTTGCAGTTAACAAGCCGATAAAGGGCTTTGATTGTGACAGAGATGAATTTATCGGTGCATACAGAAGTGAAGAAAACCCACAGAACATTGAAAAGGGCGGTTGCACAAATTCAACATTAGCAGGCGGTGACCCTTGCTTTGCACTTGAAGTTGAGCTTGACCTTAAAGCAGGCGAAGAGACAGAACTTAATGTTTTCCTTGGTACAGCAATGACAGAGGAAGATATTAAAAAGAGTGTTACACATTGCAGAGAAGAAGATTTTGTTGAGAAGTCATTTAAAAAGCTTAATGAACATTGGGAAGATTATCTTAGCAGATTTACTTGTGAAATTCCTGATAAAGATGCACAGACAATGATTAATGTGTGGAATCCTTATCAGGCAGAAAAGAACTTCTTGTTCTCAAGAAATATTTCATATTATGCAACAGGTACATTCAGAGGTGTTGGTGTAAGAGATACTGCACAGGATATTTTATCAATGGTTCCATTTGATTTAAGACGCGCAAAAGACAAATTAAATCTTTTGTTCTCACAGCAGTATAACGACGGTCACACAAACCACTACTGTTTCCCGACAGAAGGCTGGGAGCCTCTTGCAAGAATTCATTCAGACAACCATCTCTGGCTTGTTATGACAACATATAATATTGTTATCGAAGAAGGTAACCTTGACTACTTAAGCGAAGAGGTTGAATACTATGACGGCGGAAAAGGCACAGTTTGGGAACACATTAAAAAATCTATTGAGTTCACAATGGCAAATTTAGGCTCACACGGATTCCCTCTTATGCTTTCATCAGACTGGAACGATATGCTTTATAAAGTATGCAGAGAAGGAAAGGGCGAAAGCATCTGGACTTCAATGCAGTTTGGTACAGTACTTCGTATGATTGCAGAGCTTGCAGACCTTAAGGGTGAAAGCTCAGAAGAATACAGAAAGATTTATGAAGAACAGAAAAAGCTTGTTAACGAAGTTGCCTGGGACGGCGAATGGTACAGAAGATGTATTACAGATAACGGAACATTTGTTGGTTCAAAAGAAGAACCACAGGCAAAAATCTGGCTTAACACACAGAGCTGGGCGGTTATTTCAGGTATGGGTGACAAGGGTGAAACTGCAATGGACAGCGTTAAAGCACTCCTTGATACAGAGCTTGGAATTAAAAAAATTCATCCTTCAATGAAGGATTACCCATCTAAGGAAGACCCTCTTACATATTACAATAAGGGATGCGGTGAAAACGGCAGTGTGTTCTGTCATGCAAATACATGGGCAATCATTGCTGAATGTATGTTAGGCAGACCTGAAAATGCTTGGAAATATTACCATCAGCTTCTTCCTATGGTTGCACAGGAAAAAGCAGGCGAATGGAGATACAAGGCTGAGCCTTATGTTTATGCATCAAATATTTTCGGACCTGAAAGCGACAAGTTTGGACTTGCAAATGTATCATGGCTTACAGGTACTGCTGCATGGATGTATATTGCTGCAACACAGTATATCTTAGGCGTTAAGGCTAAATGGGACGGACTTGAAATTGCTCCATGTATGCCAAAGGATTGGAAAGATGTTAAGATTACAAGAAAATTCAGAGGATGCACATACAATATTACAATCAAAAATCCTGAAAACAAAGTGTTTGTTCCTCATGTTGAGGGAAGAACAACTTACGATGTAGAGGTATAATAGTTAGGATTTACAATTCCTGACTCAAAAAAGTGTTGACTTTTTAAAAATAATGTGGTATCATATCAAAGTATCATGAAAAAATGTGCGGTTTTTATGGTACCAACATGAATTTTGATTAAAATTAATTGATTACATACGAAAACAACAGGAGGTGTATTCAAGATGTTAAGAACATATCAGCCTAAGAAAAGACACAGAGCTAAGGAACATGGCTTCAGAAAAAGAATGGCTACTGCAAACGGCAGAAAGGTACTTGCAAGACGCAGAGCTAAAGGAAGAGCTAAGTTATCAGCATAATCTGATTGGTTTTAAAGGGCAGAGGTAAGCTCTGCCTTTTTAAACATAGCTTTTAAAACAAAAAAATGAGGCGAAAATGCCTTTTGGAGCGTGTTTTTATAAGGCACGCTTTTTGTGTATGGTGCAGGCTATGAAAACTATTAAAGAAAATAAGCTTTTTAAAAGATTATACTATAAAGGTAAAAAGGTTGTTGGAAAACAGCTTGTTCTTTATTACCTCCCCACAAAAGAGGAGGGGCTTATCGGCTATACTGTCCGTAAGAAAATCGGAAAAGCTGTAGTCAGAAATAAAGTAAGACGAAGAATTAAAGAAAGCTTCAGAGGTTATGAGAAAAATCTCAGAAAAAACTGCAATTTTGTTATTGTTGCAAGAACAAGTGCCAAAGATGCTGACTTTAAACAGATAAACGATTGCCTTAAAGAACTTCTTTTAAAAGCAGAATTGATATAAATGAAAAAAATACTTATTATATTGATTAAGGGATACAGGAAATTTTTATCACCTTTAAAAAGACCTTGTTGCAGATTTTATCCCACCTGTTCAGCCTATGCAATAGAGGCTTTGGAAAAACACGGTGTGTTTAAAGGGGGATTTCTTGCGATAAAAAGGGTTTTAAGGTGTCACCCCTTCAGCGAAGGAGGCTTTGACCCTGTACCTGAGAAAATTCAAGGAGGAAAATAATGGGAGCATTTTCATTATTAATAACAACACCGCTTGGTTATATTATCAGCTTTATATATGACCTTGTGCAGAACTATGGTCTTGCAATTATTATCTTTACAATACTTGTGAAGTTTATAATGCTGCCCCTTGTGGTTAAACAGCAGAAGTCTACAGTGCAGATGAAGATGGTTCAGCCTGAACTGCAGAAGATTCAGAAGAAATATGCAAATGACCAGCAAAGACTCAGCCAGGAAACAATGAAGCTTTATAAAAAGTACAACATCAGCCCTGCAGGGGGATGCTTGCCTCTTTTAATTCAGCTTCCTATTATCTTAGGTCTTTATCAGGTTATTACAAGACCTATGCAGTATATCCTGCATATGGGAACAGACCTTATACAAAAAATTGCCAATGTTTTAAAAGACGGCGGATTTATTACAGAGCAGATTGCCAATTATGCAACAAAGCAAAACCAGATAACTGTTGCAAGTGCTATGGCTGATAATCTTGCATTTGTTGAGGAAAAGGTTGGAACTGCACTTTCAACAATCAATTTCGATTTCTTCGGTCTTGATTTATCTTTAACACCTCAGCTTTCAAATCCGTCAATTTTATGGATTATTCCTATTTTATCAGCGGTAACTGCTTACCTTTCAGGTAAGATTACAACAAAACTTTCAGGTAATGACCAGGCTGCAGAGCAGATGAAAACTATGAATATTATGATGCCTTTAATGAGCGGATATTTCTGTTTTATTATGCCTACAGGTGTTGGCCTTTATTGGGTAATGAGTAATGTTATTCAGGTAATTCAGCAGGTAGTTGTGACAAAAATTATGCTTAAGAAAGAAGAGAATACCATTTCTTAAGCGAAAGGAGAATATATAAGTGAACAAAATTTTAGTAACAGGCAAAAGTATTGAAGAGGCAAGAAAAAACGCCGCTGCACAGCTTGGTGCAGATGTTGAAGAAATTATGATTGAAGTAATAGAAAACGCAACTTCGGGTTTTTTCGGTATTATAACAAAGCCATGTAAAATTGCCGCATGGATTGAGGGCGAAGAAGAAGTTATCGAAGCTCCAAAGCCTGTAGAAAAGAAAGAAGAAAAACCAAAAAAGAAGGAAAGAGCAATTGCTCAGGATAAAACTGAGGGTGAAAAAATTGCTAAGGAATTTTTAGAAAGCACTCTTTCACAGATGGGAATTGAGGCAAGCCTTGAAATTACCCAGACAGATGAGGCTCTTGAAATTGTTGTTTCAGGTGAAAATATGGGCAGAGTTATCGGTAAAAGAGGTGAAACCTTAGATGCACTTCAGTATTTGACAAGCCTTGTTGTTAACAAGGACAAGGAAGAATACATCAGAATTAACCTTGACTCCGAAAACTACAGAGAAAAAAGAACTCTTGCACTTGAAAGACTTGCAGATAAAGTTGCAGAAAAGGTTTTAAGAAACAAAAGAAACCTTACTTTAGAGCCAATGAATGCTTTTGAAAGAAGAGTTATTCATTCAAGACTTCAGGGCAATGAAAAGCTTACAACCTACAGCATCGGCGAAGAACCTTCAAGAAGAATTGTTGTAAGCCTCGCAAAAGACAGATAAGGAGAATAAGCGTGAGTACAATAGCTGCAATTTCCACACCATTCGGAAGTGGAGGCATTGCTGTTATAAGAATAAGCGGAGAAGAGGCATTTTGTATAACTGATAGATTTTTTGTTTGTCAGAAAGCAAAATGCCTTTCTGATATCCCCGCAAATACAGTAGTGTACGGTAAAATTAAAGATAAAGAGGGTAACACAGTTGATGAGGTTTTAACAACTGTTTTCAAAGGCCCTCATTCATATACGGGAGAGGATACTGTTGAAATCTCCTGCCACGGCGGTATTTTAATTGCAAAAAAAGTATTAAAGTGTGCAATAGAAGCAGGCTGTGAAATGGCAGAGAGGGGCGAGTTCAGCAAAAGAGCCTTTTTAAACGGAAAGATGGACTTGTCACAGACCGAGGGTGTTATTGATTTAATCAATGCTGTATCTGATAAGGGTGCAACAAATGCGGTCTTTCAAATGGAAGGCAGACTTTCTAAGAAAATAAATGAGCTGAGAAACACACTTCTAAATCTTTCTGCACATATTCAGGCTCTTATTGACTTCCCTGAAGAAGATTTAACAGACCTTTCTGACGAAGAAGCTTTAGACAGACTTAAATATGTAATTGATGAAACAAATCTTTTAATAAAAACCGCAGACTACGGAAAAATTCTTAAAAACGGACTTCCTGTTGCAGTAATAGGAAAACCGAATGTAGGAAAATCATCTCTTTTAAATGCACTTTCGGGAACGGAAAAAGCTATAGTTACCGATGTTGCAGGTACAACAAGAGATATTGTTGAAGAATATGTAAACATAAACGGTATTGCAATTAAGATAATGGATACCGCAGGTATAAGAGAAACACAAGATATAGTTGAGGCAATCGGCGTTGAAAGAAGTCTTAAGGCTGCAGAGGATGCAGACCTGATACTTGCTGTTTTTGACGGCAGTACACCTCTTGAGGAAGAAGACAA
>JAGARF010000053.1 GCA_017622395.1 Clostridia bacterium
ACTGCAACAGAAGCTTTAACAGAATACCCATCCCTTGACTCACTTACATGGGTATCACAAACTAAAAATACAGTTTATGTTGACTATGTTCAGATTTATGAAGTTGCTTATGTTACAATAGCAGCTAAAGAAACAATTAAAGAAGACGGTGCATTTACATTTGAGTTTACTAATTCAAAAGGCACAGATGCAATAGCAAATAATATTCCTGAAGATGCAGTAACAGTTGAGGGTGTTGAAACAACAGCAAACTACGATGCTTCATCTCAGACACTTACCCTTACACCTGCAACAACTCTTACAGGCGGAGCAACATATACAGCAGTTGTTGATACTGCAAAGCTTGAAGAAGCAGGAATTATTTACGAAGGCGAAACAACCTTCGATATACAGGTAGCAATTAAATTACCTGACGGATTTTATTTAGATGACCAGTTTAATATCGCAGGCGACACACAAGGCTGGGCAAAAGGCAGAGTTAAGAGCGGAACACAAACATTTGATGTTACACAGGGAACAGCTCCTGACGGAAGTGGAGCACTTATCTTTACAAGCCAGGGAGATAAGGGCATTGCAGACGGTGGTAACGAACCTAACATCTTTAAGGAATTAACAGATAAGATTCCTTTAAATGAAGGTAAAGAGATTGTTATTAAAACAAGATTTATGCAGGTTGGCGATGATGCGACTGCACCTACAGCAGGTACATCATACTTAAGATTCAATCAGCCAAATAAAGAAAATCTTTTAAGTAACAACAACATTCCTTACGACTATCCAAATATGACAACCAAGATTAATAATGCAAACTCTGCATGCGACTGGTTTACACTTCTTAAAATGGAAAAGAGTGCTCTTTCATACAGAACACAAAATGGCGGAGCATGGGGACCAACAAGCTTTGCAACAGTTGAAACATTAGGAAAATGGATAGATGCAACAATTACAATTAATTCAAATACAAGCGTAGAAATATCAGCAACAATAGATGATGCAACATATTCAAAAGCAGACGGTTCACTTATCTACAGCGGTACAGGTCCATTGGTAAGTTATACATTATACAATGACCCAACTGCAACAGAAGCATTAACAGAATATCCATCTCTTGACTCACTTACATGGGTATCACATACTAAGAATACAGTTTATGTTGACTATATCCAGATTTATGAACCTGCAAAGCCAAAGACATATGAGGCTCAGGCAGTTATGCCACAGGGTAGCACAATTGAGGTAGGTTCAGACTTTGAAGTTAAATTCGTTAATGTAGTTAACGAAAATGCAGAAGCTGCAACTTTAACAGAAATTCCTGATGGTGCAGTAACAGTTGAAAATGTTGCAACAACAAACACATTTGATGCTCAAACACAGACACTTACTTTAACACCTGATACTACTCTTACAGAAGGTGATATTTACACTGTATCGGTAGATGCAGAAAAGCTTGCAGAGGCAAATATTATCTATAAAGGTACAACAAAGTTTAATGTAACAGCAAGAGGTGCTCGTTCTACAGGCTTTGTTCTTAACGATAACTTCGCAGACGGAACAGACGGTTGGGAAGTAGGTCCTGCGGCAGATGGATTTACTACAACAACAGAGGTTGTTGACGACAATGGTGCAAAGGATGGAAAAGCATTAAAAATTACATTCCCTGCAAGAAGCGGGTCATCAGAATCAAACTATGGTACAGTAACAAAAGCTGTAGGCAACGGTATTGAATTTAAAGACGGAAAAACCATTACCATTGAAACAAGAGTAAAGAAAACAAGCACAAGCGGTGATTACAATATCAAGGTAAACAGACCTAATACACTTGAGCAGATTTACGGGGACTATGTTTACAATCACTATTTTATCGCAAAGTATGATCCGAGACCAGATTATCCCGGTGTTGATATCATTGGTTCAATTAATGGTAACGATGTAGAAAATAATGCAAATGCGCATTGGAGAACAAGTGATGTAGAATTAACAGACAAGTGGACAACATACAAATTTGTATTTACACCATCCGACGGTTACTATTACACAGAGGTGTCATATGCCGATGAAAATGGCGAAGAGGTTGTTATGACAAGCAACCAGAAGGGCTTGATGAAAGCGGCAAAAGCTGCCATTGACAAAGAGTATGGAATAGGTTATTATAAAACATTAGATGCAAACAACACTTATGATGCAAATAATTTCTTCAAAGCACTTGAAAGAATTACATTCTCATCAATGTCAGGCGGAGACGTTTATGTTGACTATGTAAAGGTATATGAAAGTGCATCAGCAAAGGCGCAGCTCTTAAACGGTAAGAGAATTGAAACAAATGATTCATTCAGACTGCAGTTTATGGCTGAAAGAGAAATTGATGAAATTCCTGACGGTGCAGTTACAGTTACAGGAGCAGAGGTTTCTTCAAGCTTTGATGCTGAAACACAGACACTTACTTTAACACCAACAAACACTCTTACAGCAGGTGAGGAATACACAGTAACAATTGACAAAGCA
>JAGARF010000054.1 GCA_017622395.1 Clostridia bacterium
CACCGAAACGGCAATTGTATTCAATAACCTTAGGTCCGTCTTTTGTAATCATAAGACCAAAGTACAGACAGCCTTTAAAAGTCCTTCCCTCTTTATTCATAGCCTCAATTGTAGGAACAAAGATTTTTTCCATACACTGTTTTGCAACTTCTTCTGTATAATAAGGATTTGGAGCGATTGTTCCCATACCGCCTGTGTTTAAGCCTTCGTCATTATCAAGCGCTCTTTTATGGTCCATTGATGAAACCATAGGCACAACAGTTTTACCGTCAGTAAAAGATAAAACTGAAACCTCAGGACCTGTTAAGAATTCTTCAATAACAATATTGTTACCGCTTGCCCCAAAAACTTTATCTTCCATAATAGACTTAACGGCATCAACAGCCTCGTCTCTTGTCATTGCAATAATAACGCCTTTGCCGAGGGCAAGACCGTCTGCCTTAACAACCACAGGAATAGCACAGTTGTTTACATATTCAAGTGCCTTTTCCTTGTTGTTAAAGGTTTCGTACTGTGCGGTCGGGATATTGTATTTTTTCATAAGGTCTTTAGAGAAAACCTTACTTCCCTCAATAATCGCCGCATTAGCTTTAGGACCGAAGCACTTAATTCCTGCATCTTCCAAAGCATCAACAAAACCGTCAACCAAAGGATTGTCAGGAGCAACAACACAATAATCAATGCCGTTACTTACCGCAAATTCAACCATTTTTTCTTTTTCTTCTGCTGAGATATTAACTATTTCAGCATCACGGGCAATACCGCCGTTTCCGGGAGCCGCATAGATTTTTTCAACCTTTTCGCTCTCCTTAAGCTTTTTGATGATGGCATGCTCTCTGCCGCCTCCGCCAACTACAAGTATTTTCATTTTTCTTCCTCCAGCATCTTCTGTGAAACTATTTCTGCTGCTCGTGGCAGGATTATCCATTCTGCATTTTCCATAACTCTTTTCTGCAGAGTTTCAGGAGTATCACCTGGCATAATTTCAACCGCTTTCTGCATAATAATTTCTCCCCCGTCGGGAATTTCGTTAACAAAGTGAACTGTTGCACCTGTAACCTTAACTCCGTAATCAAGTGCCGCCTCGTGTACCTTAAGACCGTAAAAGCCTTCACCGCAAAAAGACGGAATTAACGAAGGATGGACATTTATTATTCTGTTTGCATACTTTTTGGTGAAGTTTTCGCTTAAAATCTGCATAAAGCCTGCAAGGATAATAAAGTCTATATTGTTTTCTTCAAGGGTTGATATTATTTTTTCTTCAAATTCAGCCTTTGAAGCACATTCTTTTTTAACTATTACTGCTGTTTTTATATTATTGTTTTCAGCTCTTGTAAGGGCATAGGCCTCTTTTTTGTCAGCAACCACAAGTGAAACTTCACCGCTTTTTAAAATTCCTGACTTCTGGGCATCAATAATTGCCTGAAGGTTTGTTCCGCCTCCTGATACAAGAACTGCAATTTTTATTCTTCTCATAATATGATTTTTTCGTCGCCCTTAACTATTTCGCCGATAACATATGCATCTTCGCCGTTTTCTTTGAGAATTTTAAGAGCTTCCTCCTTGTCCTCTTTTGAAACAACAACTGTCATACCAACACCCATATTAAATGTGTTAAACATATCTCTTTCTGAGATGTTGCCTTTTTTAGCAATAATATCAAAGAGAGGATGAATCTGAACATCAGCTTTATTGATTTTAGCTGTAAAGCCGTCAGGAATACTTCTTGGGATGTTTTCGTAGAAACCGCCGCCTGTAATGTGTGATACAGACTTAACTGTTATTTTATCAAAAAGTGCAACCATTGGCTTAACATAAATTTTTGTAGGAGTTAAAAGTGCTTCGCCGATTGATTTTCCGCCAAGCTCTTCATATTTTTCGCTTAAGTCTGCATTTTCAACATCAAATACTTTTCTTACAAGTGAGAAACCGTTTGAGTGAACACCGCTTGATTTAAGGGCAATAATAACATCGCCTTCTTCAATCTTTGAGTTGTCTACAATTTTTTCTTTATCAACTATGCCTACACCAAAGCCTGCCAAATCATATTCATCAACAGGATAAAAGCCTGGCATTTCTGCTGTTTCACCACCGATTAAAGCCGCTCCTGACTGTCTGCAACCGTCAGCAACACCTGCAACTATCTGTGCGATTTTTTCAGGAACATTCTTTCCGCAGGCAATATAGTCAAGGAAAAACAACGGTCTTGCACCGCAACATATAATATCGTTTACGCACATAGCAACGCAGTCAATACCAACTGTATCGTGCTTATCAAGAAGGAATGCAAGCTTAAGCTTTGTTCCAACACCGTCTGTGCCGCTTACTAAAACCGGTTGTTTCATACCTGCAAGGTTTGGCATAAATAAACCGCCAAAGCCCCCAACATCTGAGCAAACACCATCTGTTAAGGTTGTTTTGATATGTTCTTTCATAAGTTCTACTGCTTTGTAACCTGCAGTAATGTCAACACCTGCTGCTGCGTAACTGTCTGATTTTGAATTTGTATGCATTTCTCATTTCTCCTATATAAAAATTTATTCTTTTCCGTTCCAGCAATAAGTACAAAGCTTGCACTTATCAATTCCTATAGCCTCAACAATTCCGTCTATTGATTGGAATTCAAGAGATGCGAATTTAAACTTTTCACAGATTGCTTTTCTTAAGTTCTTACCTCTTGTTGTTTCACCGTCGCTGTACTCGTCAATATATTTAAAGCCTTCTTCGCCCTCAAGCTCCATTATAACTCTTCTAGCGATAAGCTCCATTTCACTGCTTGAGCTTGAAAAGTTAAGATATTTACATCCATACATAATCGGAGGACAAGCAGAACGCATATGAACTGCCTTTGCTCCATTGTCGTAAAGGAATTCAACTGTTTCTTTAAGCTGTGTGCCTCGGACAATTGAGTCATCCACGAAAAGAAGATTTTTGTCCTCGATAAGCTCATGTACGGGAATTTGTTTC
>JAGARF010000055.1 GCA_017622395.1 Clostridia bacterium
AAAGGCAACAACGAAATTAGAAACGCTTTTAGCGACCAAACAGGTACGGCTTATGCTATTTTACCTATGTATGGCCGTATCGGCGGAGAGGTCCTTAACTATGACGGTTTGACTGATATTTCTGCCGAAAATACTTCTTCTTTTGAAAGAGGAGTTGTCGTTGTTGGTAGAGCAAAGGCTTGGCTTGAAAACGACTTCTCTGAAGATATTACTGGTGGGGCTAAATTTATGGACAATGTTGCTATGCAAGTTAGTGATTACTTTGACGATGTTGACCAAAAAACGATGCTCTCTATTTTACAAGGTATTTTTAATATGACAGGAAGTAAAAACCTTGAATTCGTAAATCAACATACTTACGATATTTCTAACCAAACAGGCGAAGGTGCTTTTGCTAATGCTACTACATTAAACAATGCTATACAAAAAGCATCTGGCGACAACAAAAACAAGTTTAGCGTTGTTATTATGCACAGCAAAGTTGCTACAAATCTTGAAAATCTTAACCTCTTAGGATACCTTAAACAAACTGACCAATCTGGTATTCAAAGAGATTTAACACTTGCATCTTGGAACGGCCGTATTGTTCTTATTGACGACGATATGCCTACTAATGAAAAAACAGACTACACTGAATATACTACTTACATCTTAGGCGAAGGCTCTTTTGACTATGAGGATATTGGTGCAAAAGTGCCTTTTGAAATGGACAGAAATCCTCAAATTAAAGGCGGTCAAGACACCCTTTATGCAAGAACTAGAAAATGCTTTGCTCCTTACGGCATATCTTACACAAAAACAAACCAAGTTAGCTTATCTCCAACAAACGAGGAGCTTTCTGACGGAAGCAACTGGGAACTTGTAAACAACGGACTTGACGGCTCTGAAAGAGAATATATTGACCACAAGGCTATTGCTATTGCTAGAATTATTTCAAGAGGTTAAGGCAATACCGCATAATTCGATAAAACAGGTTTGAGATAATATTTTTCAGTGCAAGGAAAAAGCTCGCAATCATAGTCGGAGCCTATGATAAGAGGTTTTGACGCAGCAATGGGAAATATCAGCCAAAGCTGTAAAATTATAATTGTGCGGTATTACCTTAACTTTTTTTCTGGAGGACTTGTATGGAAATTACTTTAAATGAAATTACAACAAGGCTTTCTCAAATTGGCTATGAAGTACAAGAAACGGATACTTCTCTTATTCAAAAAGAACTTGACAAGATTTTTGAATTTATTAAAATTTCTTGCAATTTAATTGATATTTCTGAAGAATTTAAAAATGTTATTATTGAAAGAACCTGCGGTAATTTTTTATTCTTACTTAAAAATTACGGCAGGTTTGACGGTATCGACAACTTGGGTTTTGTCAAAGAAATTCTTGAGGGAGATGTTAAAGTTGTTTTTGACGAAAATTCTGTACTAAGCAACGAACAACGACTTGACAAAATTATTGACTATCTTATGGGTTATGGTCAGGAAATTATTATTTCAAAGAGGTGCATTTGCTGGTGATTAAAGATATTTCTGAAATTATACAAAGGCTTTTTACAGGTGTTTGTGACATTATTGAATATACCGAATATATTGATGATTTTGGAATTACTCAACTTGACAAAAAGGTTGTTTTGTCTGACATTCCTTGCAGGGTTTCTTTCTCTAAAATTAAACCGGCTAGAAAAGGAAAGGCTACTGACCATATTACCCAAGATGCAACTTTATTTATTTCTAAAGATATTCAAATTAAAAACGGCTCTATCATTAAAATAACCCAAAACCAAAAGGTTTATTTTTATCAGAAAACAGGAGAATCAGCCGACTATACAAGCCACAAAGAGATTGCTATGGTTTTAAAAAATGATTATGTTTAATTTTTTTTTGAAAGGGGGATTTTTTTGGATTTAAAACAAATTTTTAAACGAAAGAAAAGTGATTTAAACGAAAAAAAATCTGATGAATTTTCTTTCGATTTTACAAGGTTTCTTGAAAAGGAAATTGACAAGTTTAAGGTTTCTCGTAAAAGAAAAAATATGCTTAACGGCGAAAGGTACTATGACGGTAAACACGATATTCTTAAAAGAAAAAGAACCATTATTGGACAAGGCGGAGAACTTATTGAAGTTGACAACTTACCAAACAATTTAATTATTGACAACCAATATGCTAGAATGGTCGACCAAAAAAACAACTATCTTTTATCAAAAGCCCTTACTTTTGACAGCGAAGACAAAGTTTTTTTGAAATGCGTTAAAAACATATTTGATAACAGATTTTTAAAAACTTTAAAAGGTATCGGACAAGACTGCTTTAATTGTGGTATTGCATATCTTTACACTTATTATGACGATTTTGGAAAGCTTAATTTTAAAAGACTTGTTCCTTTTGAAATTATCCCTTTCTGGAAAAACGAAGAACACTCTATACTTGAATTTGCTATCCGTATTTATGAAATTGAAGCATACGAAAAAGGGCAAGCTATTAATATCGAAAAAGTTGAAGTTTACCTTAAAGAGGGGATTAAGCGTTTTATCCTTAAAGGGCAAAAACTTATCCCTGAAAATAATGGTAAAATTATACCTTACATAAATGACGGGGAAAATGATTTTAATTTTGGAAAAGTGCCTATTGTTGCTTTTAGACAAAACGACAGAGAGTTGCCTCTTATTTTGAAAATTAAAGCACTTCAAGATGCACTTAACACAGTTCACTCGGACTTTATGAACAATTTACAAGAAGATGCGAGAAATACTATTTTAGTTCTTAAAAATTATGACGGAACTAATCTTGGAGAATTTAGAAAAAATCTTGCTCAATTTGGTGTTGTTAAAGTTAAAAGTGTTGAAGGTGCTGATGGCGGTGTTTCTACACTTAAAATTGACATTAACTCTGACAACTTTAAAACGGTTTCTAACTTACTTAAAACAGCTATTGTTGAAAATGCAAGGGGGATTGACTCCAAGTCTGAGAAGATGTTTGGCGATTTGAGTAAAATGAACATTCAAAGTATTTACAGCGATATTGACCTTGATGCTAATTCTATGGAAAACGAATTTAAGGCATCTTTTGAAGATTTATTATTTTTTGTTAAATTTTATCTTAAAAACCAAGGCTTTGGAAACTTTGATTTTTCTAACCTTGAAATTATTTTTAACAGAGATATTCTTATTAACGAAACAGAAAGTATTGACAACTGTATAAAATCTTTACAGATTTTATCAAAAGATACTGTTATTTCTCAACACCCTTGGGTGCACAACATTGAAAAAGAAAATTATAAAATTAAGAAAGAAGGTATTTTTTATGGACAAAAAACAACTATTACAAATGGGCCTATCAGAAGAACAAGCAGAACAAATATTTCAAGAAAATCAACAAGAAATTAACAAAATTAAAATTGATTTTGGTGTTCAAAACATACTATCTAAAAACAAGGCTAAAAATATTAAAGCTGTTTCTGCTCTTTTAGATTATGATAACATTTTAGATGAAGAAGGCTCTTTTTCTGCTCTTGAAGAACAAATCTCAAAACTTAAAGCTAACGAAGAAACTGCTTTTTTATTTGACAACCATAACGAAGAAAAACTTCTTAAAGGGGCTAAAGCCGAAGAAGGCAAAGACAGAGGAAAACCGAAAAACTTGAGAAATATGACTTATACAGAAATGTGCAAATATATGGACTAACTAAACTTTTAAATAATTTTATTTAGGTGGGATTTTTTTGGTATATCAATTATTAGTAGCTGGGAAAAAAGGTGTTTTTAATTTATCTGACTATTGTTTAGACGAAATTACATATACTACACACAAAACTGGATATGCCTCCTCTCTTAATTTTACTGTTGCTAGAAATATCGGGGGGGAATTTGTATTTTTTGAAGGCGATTGTGTTCAGTTTTTTATTGATGGCGAATTATTATTTCAAGGGTTTATTTTCTCAAAAGAAAGAAACTCTGACCACTTTATCAGAGTTACGGCTTATGACCAACTTAGATATTTGAAAAACAAAGATTCTTATAACTATTCTTTTAAAACGGCGTCAGATGTTGTTTTAATGATTATTAACGATTTTAAATTATCTTACGGTATGATTGACAACTCTAAATATGTAATTAACAACCGAATTGAAGAAAACAAGTCATTGTTTGACATAATATTAAATGCTTGTAATATAACATATAAAAATACTGGCGAACAATATTTTTTATTTGACAAAGCAGGCAGGTTATATTTTAAAGAACTAAATAACTTGAAATCTCCTTTTGCTTTATCTATTGACCAGAGTGTTATCGATTTTAACTGCAAAACGGATATTGATACAGATACTTTCTCACAAGTTAAACTGTACCAAAGAAACAAAACTAAAAAAATTGACAAAGAAATTACTGTTAACGACAAAAACGGAATTGAACAATTTGGTGTATTACAATATTACGAAAAAATGCCAGATGAATATAACGATTTTCAACTTGAAACTTGTGCAAAAACTATTTTGAAAGAAAAAAACAGAGTTAAAAGAACCTTAAATATTAAATGTATTGGTCAAGGGTTGGGCGAGCATCTTTTACATGCTGGAAACAGTATTTTCTTATCTAATCTTGATATTGGCGAGGAGATTCTAAATAACTGGGAGTGCATATCTAAATGTGTTCACTCTTTTAAAAACAATGAACACATTATTGAAATGTGGTTTTAAGGAGGGGGTTATATTACAAAATATATAAAACAAATTTGTTTTGATTTTATTAGCAATATGGATTTTTCTGATATAGTTTTTGGCGAGGTTTTATCACAAGAACCTTTAACTATTAAAATATCTGACAAAATTATATTAAATCAAAATCAAATTATTCTTTCAAAAAATGTTTCTAATCATTATCTTCAAATAAACGATAATCCTAAGTATCTTAACAATCCTAACAACGAATATGACTTCTCTAACAAAAAAAATATTATCGTTTACAACTATCTTAAAACTGGCGAAAAAGTAATGCTTATTAAGGCTGTTGGGGGACAGTCTTATTTTGTTATCGACAGAGTTTTTAATTAGGAGGTGCTTCTATGACACCTATTACTCTTTTTAATTTTAACGAAAATACAGCTTCTTCTAATGTTTCTACAACTTACAAAATTGAAACCCAAAAAAATCAAATTAAAGGTTTTATTGATGAAACAGAAGCTATTAAACAGGCTATTTACAAAATTCTTTTGACAGAAAAAAATGTTTTTCAAATTTATAACGAAAATTACGGGGTTTCTTTAGCTGACTTATTTGGAAAAAATATTTATTTCGTTCAAAGCGAAATTCCTTTAAGAATTCAAAAGGCATTACTAAATGATGACAGAATTTTGAAAGTATATGATTTTTCATTTTTTAACCAGACTGAAAAAGGCTCTTTATTAGTTAAATTTTTTGTTTCTACTATTTTTGGCGATAATGAGTTTTCATTGGAGGTGAATATTTAATGTTTGAAAATATGTCTTTTGATTATTTAATTAAAAGAGCTATTTCTAATGTACCTAATAATGTTGACAAAAGACAAGGCTCTATTATTTATGATGCTATTGCTCCTTGTTGCCTTGAAATAGCTAAAATATACGAAAGTCTTGACAATGTTTTAAACCAAGTTTTTGCAGATACTTCTAGCAGAGAATTTTTAATTAGGCGTGCAGAAGAAAGAGGGCTTACTCCTAAGCCCTCATCTCCTGCTATTATGAAAGGGGTATTTAATAAAAATGTTAGCATTGGCTCTAGATTTTTTATTGACGGACTTATTTATTTTGTTAGTGAAAAAATTTCTGATTGCAATTTTAAACTTACTTGTGAAACAAACGGTTCAGAAGGACACAGACATTTCGGTACTTTATTACCTTTGGACAATATTGACGGACTTAACAAGGCTGAAATTACAGAAATAATCGTTACAGGAGAGGACGAAGAAGATACAGAACTCTTTCGCCAAAGATATTTTGACAGCTTTAATGCCCTTGCTTTTGGTGGAAACAAAAAAGATTACATAGAAAAAGTTAATACAATTTCTGGTGTTGGAGGGTGCAAAGTTTTTCCTGCTTTTTTTGGCCCAGGTACTGTTAGGCTTGTTATTATTTCTTCTGGTTATTCTAGAATTTCTACTGATTTCGCAAAACAAATTAAAGAACTTGCTGACCCTTTTGAATATTCTTCTGAAGGTGTTGGATTTGCTCCTATTGGCCACAAGGTTTATGTTGAAAGTGTGAAAGAAAGACCTATTACTATTGATATTCAAATTGAACTTTTAAGCCACGCTGATTTTGACTTTATTTCTCAAAAGGTTATTGAATGTATTAAAAATTATTTTTACGAACTTTCTAAAGTTTGGGCTGACAACTCTTATACAGAAATTGTTTCTATGAAACTTGGTACGGAAATTTTTAATATTAACGGAGTTAAAAATGTTTCTGATATTTCTATTTTTGGAGAAGATTCTTTTCTTAGCTTCTCTCTTGAAGATGATGAAATTCCTATTCTTAAACAAATTTCAATTAATGGTACTACTTTGGAGGGGATTTAATGCTTTTAAATTATATTCCAAAATTTTTGGCTGATATTAAAGAATTACAATTAATTTTTTCTTCTCTTGACCTAGAAATTGATACTATTAACAAATATGTTAAAGAATTATTTTTGGGTCAATTTATTATTTATTGCGACATAAAATATATAGAGAGGTTTGAAAAAATTCTTGGTATTAATAATGTTTCTCATTTATCTACCGAAGCACGAAGAAAAAAACTTATTTTGAAA
>JAGARF010000002.1 GCA_017622395.1 Clostridia bacterium
AGCAAGAAAGATTGCGGAAAAGCTAAAGGAAAATATTTCCCGTCAGCTTTTTGAAATTCCTATTCAGGCAGCAATCGGCTCTAAGGTAATTGCAAGAGAGACCGTAAGAGCATTAAGAAAGGATGTACTTGCTAAGTGCTATGGCGGTGATATTACAAGAAAGAAAAAGCTCCTTGAAAAGCAAAAAGAGGGTAAAAAGAGAATGCGTCAGGTTGGCAGCGTAGAGCTACCGCAAGAAGCATTTATGTCGGTATTAAAACTTGATTAAAATACGCGGGCGACCACACAAGGTCGCCCCTACATTTAGAGGTGATATTATGGATTTTGAAATTATTGATTTTCACACTCATCCATTTGACGATTTAAATACAAACATCTGCAATTACAGAGACCATATTCCTATGGATGCAGATGGGGCTGTCAAGTACCTTAAAGGTATGGGAATATCTAAAATCTGCGGAAGTGTTGTAAGCTGGGAGGCTTACGGAAAAGCAGATTTTAATTCAATAAAATTAAGAAATAACAAAGCTTTAGAGCTTAAAGAAAAATACGGTGATTTTTATGTGCCGGGGTTTCATATTCATCCTGCCTTTGTTAAAGAATCTCTTGAAGAAATTGAAAGGATGCACAAAGAAGGCATTACCTTAATCGGTGAGCTTGTTCCTTATTGGGACGGATGGAACGATTACTCCTGCAGGGAATTTTCAGAAATTTTAGACCTTGCAGATAATTATAATATGGTTGTAAGCTTTCACACTATGACTGATGATGACCAGATGGACAAAATGGTAAAAGAGCATAAAAACATCACCTTTGTTGCCGCACACCCTGGTGAAAAAGCAAAATTTTTAAGACATCTTGAAAGAATGAGAATAAGCGAAAACTATCACCTTGACTTATCAGGCGGCGGACTTTTCAGACAAGGCCTTTTAAGATATGGTATTGACAAATGCGGTGTTGAAAAGTTTATTTTCGGTTCGGACTACCCAACCTGCAATCCTGCAATGTTTATAGGCGGTGTCCTTTTAGACTCTCTTTTGACAGACAAAGAAAAAGAAATTATCTTCTCAGAAAATGCAAAAAGAATACTTAAACTGTAACAAAAAGCCTTTGTGAAATTCACAAAGGCTTCAGGGTGTCGATAAACCTATCGACGCCCTGACAGAGTGCGAAAAAGGAAGGTATATTTTAACAGCCGAAATCCGTAGCGTATGTGGATACGTGAGAGGTTTCGGCTGTTAAAAAGCAAGCAATCCCCGAATGTTTTCGACAAACATTAGGGGATTAATGCAATAAAATATTCTGTTATTTACGGTTCGTCGAAAATCGCCGAACCCTACTTTTTTTATATTTTGCTTGCGGTAAAACGACTTTTTCGACGGTCTGAGCCTTTGTGAAATTCACAAAGGCTTTTTATTATATTCCGAATACATTTTCTGCTTCAAGACCTGCAGTGTGGCGTACATCATTCACAAGTTCAAAACAAGGTGATACGAGTGTACCTTCTTCCTCACCGAACTTCACCACAGTTATTGCAGTAAGTCCCATAGCTATTGATTTACACACGAACGGTAATGGTATATTAAAAATGTGTGTATATACAGCACTGCCTGAACCTCCGTGACATGCCATAACAACAGTTTCATCACTACCATTTTTTACACGATAATGTCTGCCCTCTCTCTCGTACCCAAACTGCTTAAGCCACTGGTCAAAATCTTTTGCAACTCTTCGTACATTTAAAACAAATTTGTTTTTGCAAAAAGGTTCTTCTTCCGCCCAGTTTTCACTTGTTATGCTTTGTCCGTTGGCAACCATTTCACTACAAACTTCCCAAGGATTCCCGTTGTGTGGTAAAGGTGGCTGACCTTCTAAATTGCCCCAAGGTATCTCCTGCATAAAATCACATAGTTGTACCTGCATATTATGTACATCAGCAATATGCTGAGCAGTTTCTGCTGCACGACCGCAGGAAGAAGAAAATATCTGGTCTATTTTTTCATCCTTAAGTCGCTGTGCAGCAGCTATCGCCTGTTTATGTCCAAGCTCTGTCAGACAATCTTTTTCATAATCAGGATGGCCGTGGCGAACAAAAATAATTCTCATATTTATACTCTCCTTTTTGCTCTATACCAGCATTTTATATCTCTTCTAAGAGTTTTTCAACTTTAATACCGCTGTATTCTTTATCAAGAATTTCTTTTTCGTCAAAGGCTGAAAGAACAAAGCCGTCTTCTGTTACATAGTACATACAAACATCAAAATTGTATTTTCCCTGTTGTGACTTGAATCCTTTAACAGGTACTACAACCTTCATTCCCTCAGAAAGCGAAGGGTTGTAATCTTTAAAATCGGTGTTTGCAACTATGGTTATTTCTTCTCCTGTTGAAAATATATTTTCTGTATCCTTGTAAACCTTAAGTCTGTATCCGTAAAACTTTGCATAGGAATATATCGAATATACAGGCACTTCTTCTATCACTTCACCATAAACAAAAGTGTCTGCTCTTTTTGAGATTTCCTCTAATGAGGTTTCCACCTGAGCAACCTCAATAAGAGGATTTATTTTATTTATATCTCCGTATATTGGGTATTGTTCTCTCAGATTTTCAATCTGTGTTGATGTAAGCCTTTCTTCCTGTGAAAAGGCAAACATCAACGCTAACACACACAATACAGCTAAAAATGCTAAAAACACTCGTTTCATTTTGAAATGTTATTCGCAGCCTTATTAAGAACTACAGTCAAAATAATAATAGCACCGATAACAACGAATATACCAAGCATTCCTTTGCCCATATATCCAAGATTATTTATAAAATTCATAGGTTCAAAATTAAAATTCATATTAATTCTCCTTTCTTATTTTCCACCTCATCCGTCAGCTATCGCTGACACCTTCCCCTCAAGGTGAAGGCATTAACCGAAGAAGTTCAAAATCAAACCGCCAGCTATTACAGATGCAATCTGACCTGATACATTAACACCCATTGAGTGCATCAAAAGGAAATTGCTTGAGTCTTCTTTAAGTCCCATTTTGTGAACAATTCTTCCTGACATCGGGAATGCAGAAATACCTGCAGCACCAATCATTGGGTTCATTTTCTTCTTTAAGAAAAGGTTGAGGATTTTAGCGAATATAACACCGCCTGCTGTATCAACAACAAAGGCTACAAGTCCAAGACCTAAAATAAGAAGTGTTTCAGGTGCCAAGAATTTATCAGCCTGCATCTGTGATGCGATAGTGATACCAAGGAAAATTGTTATAAGATTTGCAAGAACCTTCTGTGCAGTTTCTGAAAGTGAGTTTAAAACACCACATTCTCTTATAAGGTTACCAAACATCAAAAATCCTACAAGTGCAACTGATGATGGTGCAACAAGACCTGCAATTACTGTGATTATAATCGGGAATAAAATCTTTGTTGTCTGTGACACCTGTGTTGGCTTATATTCCATTTTAATCTGTCTTTCTTTTTTAGTTGTCAAAAGCTTGATTACAGGTGGCTGAATAATTGGTACGAGTGCCATATATGAATATGCAGCAACCATTATCGCTCCTAAATATTTTGAATTAAGAGCCTGTGCAACTACAATTGATGTAGGACCGTCTGCCGCACCTATAATTGCAATTGATGCCGCATCGTTAATATCAAAGAACATTGACGCAAGGCAAAGTGTAAAGAAAATACCAAACTGTGCCGCTGCACCGAAAATCATAAGCTTTGGGTTTGAAAGAAGAGGTCCGAAATCAATCATCGCACCTATACCGATAAAGAGCAGGAGCGGAAATAACTCATTTGCAATACCGGCATTATAAAGTGTTGTAAGAACACCCTCTTCACCGATTGCCCCCGACAAAGGCAGGTTAACAAGTATTGCACCAAAACCCATAGGAAGTAAAAGAGTTGGCTCCATATCCTTTTTTATAGCAAGGAAAATAAGTATTCCTCCTATAGCCCACATAACTACCATTTGCCAGGTAAGATTTGTAACATTACCAAACACTGACAGTAAATCGTTTAAAAATTCCATTCTATAACATCCTTTCTTTAATTATATATAAAAAGCAAGCCTTTTATTGCTGTTTATTTGCAATAAAAGTCTTGCCATTTAATACTTTTGCGGACAGCTGTCTGTCGTTTTGACGCAATAAGTAGCGAAACTCGCCGGCTACTCCCTTTTATTTATTTTTTAAATATTCATCTATCGCTTTTGCAGATGCCTTTCCTGCACCCATTGCAAGAATTACCGTTGCCGCACCTGTTACTGCATCACCGCCTGCAAAAACGCCTTTTATTGAGGTCGCACCTGTTTTTTCGTCTGCTATAATTCCGCCCCACTTATGAGTGTCTAACCCCTCTGTTGTTGATTTGATAAGAGGATTTGGTGTCTGTCCAATGGCGATTATAACATTTTCAACATCTAAAATGTGTTCTGTGCCTTTCTTTTCAACAGGTTTTCTCCTGCCTGAGCTGTCAGGCTCACCAAGCTCCATTTGTATACATTCAAGTCCGTTTACCCAGCCATTTTCGTCACCTGTAATTCTTTTCGGATTAGTCAGGAGCTTAAAAATAATACCTTCTTCTTTAGCGTGATGTACCTCTTCTTTCCTTGCAGGCATTTCCTCCTCGCCTCGCCTGTATACTACATATACTTCCTCAGCACCAAGTCTTTTAGCACATCTTGCAGCATCCATTGCAACATTTCCGCCGCCGATTACCGCAACCTTCTTACCTACATAAACAGGTGTATCATATTCAGGAAACTTATAGGCTTTCATCAGATTAATTCTCGTTAAAAACTCATTTGATGAATAAACACCGTTTAAGTCCTCGCCCTCTATCTTCATAAATGAAGGTAGTCCCGCTCCGCTGCCGATAAACACAGCCTCAAAGCCATCTTCAAAGAGTTCTTTTATATCAAGGGTTTTTCCTATAATTGTGTTTGTTTCTATTGTAACACCGTGGTCATATAATTTTTCAATTTCTGTCTTCACAATATCCTTTGGAAGTCTGAATTCAGGAATTCCGTATACTAAAACTCCCCCCACCTTATGAAAGGCTTCAAATATTGTTACATCATACCCCATTTTTGCAAGGTCACCGGCACAGGTAAGTCCTGACGGGCCTCCGCCGATTACTGCAACCTTTTTTCCGTTTTTATTTATTTTGATTTTCTTTGGAATACAGTTTTTTATAAAATAGTCTGCAACAAAGCGTTCAAGTCTGCCGATAGCAACAGGCTCTCCCTTTATTCCTCTTACGCAGTTTTTCTCACATTGATTTTCCTGTGGGCAAACTCTTCCGCAAACAGCAGGAAGCGTGTTTGTTTCGCTGATTTTATAATATGCTTCCTCAAATTTTCTTTCACAAATAAGCTTTATAAATTCAGGTATTTTTACACTTACAGGACATCCGCTTACGCAAGGCTTATGTTTGCAGTTAAGACACCTTTGAGCCTCTTCAACTGCCATTTCTTCTGTATATCCCAAAGATACCTCAAGAAAATTTTTGTTTCTTATTTCAGGTGCCTGTTCGGGCATTTTAACTTTTTCATTTGACATATTAGCCATTATTTATGCCCTCCATTCTGCATTTATGTTTCTCAAGGGCATAGTTTTCCTGTTTTTTGAAATTTTGCTGTCTTTTAATCGCCATATCAAAATCAACCAAATGACCGTCAAAATCAGGACCGTCAACACAGGCAAACTTTGTTTCTCCCCCAACAGTTACTC
>JAGARF010000056.1 GCA_017622395.1 Clostridia bacterium
ACTTCCTTCAAGCGGTCCGTCTGACCCGAAATCAAATACCGATGTTATAGAAACCGTTAAAGAAATTATGGGTAAAAAACCGATTTTCGGTATCGGTCTAGGTCATCAGATTTTGGCTCTTGCCAACGGCGGTGACACTGAAAAATTAAAGTACGGTCACAGAGGTGCAAATCAGCCTGTAAGAAATTTAGATACAGGAAAGTGCTTCATAACAAGCCAAAATCACGGCTATGTTGTTAAAGAAGGCACAACCTGCGGCGGGAAAACCTCTTTTGTTAATGTTAACGATAACACTGTTGAAGGCATTGAATATGAAAACAACGCATTTTCTGTTCAGTTTTACCCACAGGCTTGTGAAAGCCCTATGGATACCTCTTACCTTTACGACAAATTTATTGAAATGATGGAGGGATTTTAATGCCACTTAATAAAGACATAAAAAAAGTTATGGTTATAGGCTCTGGTCCTATCGTAATCGGACAGGCTGCAGAATTCGACTATGCAGGTGCTCAGGCTTGCCGTGTTTTAAGAGACGAAGGGCTTGATATCGTTCTTGTTAACTCAAATCCTGCCACCATTATGACAGACAAAAAAATGGCAGATGCTATCTACCTTGAGCCTTTAACTGCTGAAACAGTTAAAAGAATTATAGAAAAAGAAAAGCCTGACAGTATTCTGCCATCACTTGGCGGTCAGACAGGTCTTACAATCGCAATGCAGCTTTCAAAGGAAGGCTATCTTGACAAAATGGGTGTTAAGCTTTTAGGTACAAACGAAGAAGCTATCATCAAAGCTGAAGACAGAGAGCTTTTCAAGGAAACAATGGACTCTATAAATCAGCCTTGTATTCCGTCAGACATTGCAACTGATGTTGAAAGATGTCTTGAAATCGCTGACGAAATCGGATATCCTGTTATTGTTCGTCCTGCATTTACCCTTGGCGGTGCAGGCGGCGGTGTTGCATACAACAAGGACGAGCTGAGAAGTATTGCAGGCAACGGTCTTCTCCTTTCTCCTATTACTCAGGTTTTAATTGAAAAATATATTTTCGGCTGGAAAGAAATCGAGTTTGAAGTTATCCGCGACAGCAAGGGTACTGCAATCACAGTCTGCAGTATGGAAAATGTTGACCCTGTAGGCGTTCATACAGGTGACTCAATCGTTGTTGCTCCTGCGGTTTCACTTTCAACAAAAGAATACAATATGTTAAAAAGTGCGGCACTTAACATTATTTCTGCTCTTGAAATTGAGGGCGGATGTAACTGTCAGTTTGCACTTAACCCTGAAACCTTTGAATATGCCGTAATAGAGGTTAACCCAAGAGTTTCCCGTTCATCAGCTTTAGCATCAAAGGCAACAGGTTTCCCTATTGCAAAGGTTTCTTCAAAGATTGCACTTGGCTACACTCTTGACGAAATCAGAAATGATGTTACAGGTGTAACATATGCCTGCTTTGAGCCTGCAATAGACTATATCGTTGTTAAAATGCCAAAGTGGCCATTTGATAAATTTGCATACGCAAAGAGAACTCTCGGTACACAGATGAAAGCAACAGGCGAGGTTATGTCTATCGGTCCTACCTTTGAAATGGCTATTATGAAAGCCGTAAGAGGTGCAGAGATTAAGATTGACACATTAAATCTTCCTGCATTCAACAA
>JAGARF010000014.1 GCA_017622395.1 Clostridia bacterium
GCTCTTGCTTTAATGGTAATGCCTCTTTCTTTTTCAAGGTCCATATTGTCAAGAACCTGCTCCTGCATTTCACGCTGAGTTAAAACTCCTGTTTTCTCAAGAAGTCTGTCAGCAAGGGTGGACTTACCATGGTCAATATGAGCAATAATAGAAAAATTTCTGATTTTATCCTGTCTTTCGGACATAAGTTTACCTCTCTGAAAATAAATATATAAGATTATACCACATTGCAGGTATAAATGCAATATTTGAAAATATAAAACATTGAAAAAATAAGGACAGTGTGCTATAATACCTTCGATAAATAGGAAGAAAGGGAATTAAAGAGTGGACTTATTATGAAACTTTATTTTGCCCCGATGGAGGGAATAACCTCATACACATACCGAAACACTCATAAAGAGTTTTTCGGTGGGTGTGACGCATACTTTGCCCCCTTTATTTCTCCAAGCGAGAATGAAAGAGTAAGCGAAAGACATTTCAGAGATATTTTGCCTGATAATAATAAAGACATATATGTCGTTCCCCAGACCCTTACAAATAAAAGTGAGTATGTGCTGATGTTTGAAAGACAGGTTGAAAAGATTGGGTATAAGGAATATAACATAAATCTGGGCTGTCCTTCGGGAACTGTTGTAAAAAAAGGAAAAGGCTCAGGCTTTCTTAAAGACCCCGAAGGGGTTGACAGATTTCTTGATGAAGTGTTTGAAAAAAGTAATCTTGATATATCTGTTAAAACAAGGATTGGTTATTCCTCAGGCACAGAAATGGAAAAGCTTACTAAAATCTACAATAAATACAGCTTAAAAGAGCTTATAATTCATCCAAGGGTAAGAGAGGCAATGTATACGGGTGAGCCTGATATGGAGGTTTTCAGGAAAGCATATGAAAGCTCGGAAAACACAGTTTGCTACAATGGTAATATTTTTACTGCAGAGGATTTTAACAATGTCTGTGCAGAATATAAAAACCTTGAAAGTGTAATGATAGGCAGGGGAGCAATTGTAAATCCTGCAATATTCAGGGAAATAAAAGGTGGCAGAGGTGTTGAGGAAAAAGAACTTGCAGAGTTTACCCTTCTTCTTGCGGAAAGGTATATGAAACTTTTGAAATCTGAGGTGTTCACTCTTAAAAAACTTAAAGAAATATGGATGTATATGTTATGGAATTTTTCTGAGGACAAGAAATTAATAAAGTCGGTCAAAAAGACCAACTCATTAACAGATTTTAAGGATATAATAAAAGGACTGTGAACAGTCCTTTTTTATTTTACATCTATTTTTGCAAGACCGGCTTCAGAGGTTTCTTTATATCTGTTTGAAAGGTCTCTGCCTGTTTCTTTCATAGTGTGAATAACCTTGTCAAGAGAAATTTTTCTTGTGCTGCTTAAAAAGCTTGCAAGGTTAACGGCGTTTAAAGCTCTCATAGACGCAACTGCATTTCTCTCAATGCAAGGTATCTGCACAAGACCGCAGATAGGGTCGCAGGTAAGACCTAAGTGATGCTCAATAGCAATTTCTGCCGCATATTCTATCTTGTCTAAATTAAGCTCAAACAACTCTGCAAGTGCCGCTGCGGTCATTGCACAGGCTGAGCCTACTTCTGCCTGACATCCGCATTCCGCACCTGAAATTGACGCATTTGTTTTTATGAGATTGCCAATAATTCCGGCTGTCATAAGAGCCTTTATTATTTCGTCATCACTATAGCATTTCTTTTGTTGCTGATAATAAAGGGCGGCAGGAAGAACACCAGATGCACCGCAGGTTGGTGCTGTAACAATTGTTTCACTTGATGCGTTCTGCTCGCTGACTGCAAAGGCGTATGAACAAATAAGTCTGTTTTCCTTTGTTTCGCGGCTTTCGTCAATATGTTCCTGATTAAAAAGGAATTTTGCTTTTTTCTGAACATTAAGACCGCCGGGGAGAACACCCTCGTCCTCCAGACCTCTTTGGATACAGTCTTTCATAGTTTCCCATATAAGGGTCATATATTTATA
>JAGARF010000057.1 GCA_017622395.1 Clostridia bacterium
ATGTTGTGATACAATTGATAGGTGACAAATAAAAAGGAAAATGATTCCCAAATATGATATAATGTTTAATAACCACAAAAAACATGTATCAGGAGGAGTCATTTTCCATGAATATTTTAACATCAAACGCCCACTTTCGTCAACGGGTAGTTAAGAAAAGTTACAAAGTAGGTGTAACAGAAGCATCAAAATACTACAGAATAAGCCGTCAGGCAATCTATGAATGGCGAGCTAAATATGATGGCAAGAGCTGGAAGAGCCTTGTTGACAAAAGTCACAGACCACACCATCATCCAAATGAGCATACTCCAGAAGAAAAGCAAATGATATTAAGACTTTATCCATATCACAAAGATGATATGATAATGCTTTGGGATGCTTTACGAAAAAGAGGATATAAACGAAGTTATACAAGTTTAGTCAGAGTGGTAAACAAATGGATAAAGCCTGAAATAAAGAAAAAACAAATAAGAAAACAAAAGCCATATCAAAGAGCAGAATATCCTGGACAAAAGGTGCAGGTAGATGTTAAATTTGTACCGTCATATTGTGTGGTTAATGGACAAAAATATTATCAATATACTGCGGTAGATGAGTGTACACGCTGGACATACAGAGAAATGTATGATGAGCATAGTACATAACCTTCGTTGTTTGAGGCAACACTAGAGTTATGCGGTATAAAGTATCACAGGATAAGGGTAGCAACACCAAGACATAACGGCAAAGTAGAAAGACAACATCGTACTGATGAAAATAGATTTTACAAGAAAATGAAGATGTATAATCTTGCAGATGGCAGAAAGCAGCTTGCAAGGTACAATGTTAAATCAAATAACATACCGAAGATATGTTTAGGATTTCTTACACCAAATGAAATGTTCAATAAATATTTAGGTGTGATGTAAGATAGTTAAGGTGTTAAGCAAAGAATTGCTTAACACCCTGTAAATATTATATCATATAGTGATATGTCAAGGTAAGACTGCAAGCAGTTCCACCTTGACAAGGATAATTCGGAGCAACACTTTTTATTTTTTAGGAAAAGTGTCACCCATCATTGACAATTGTACAATTTTATTTCTATTTTTATGCAGAATTATTGACAAACAAGCAACAATATGTTAATATATCAATGTTGTGAATTTAATATTTGCTGTTGTAGCTCAGTCAGTAGAGCACTACATTGGTAGTGTAGAGGTCACGGGTCCGATTCCCGTCAACAGCTCCAAAACAGGCACCATTAAGGTGCCTGTTTTTATTTATTCAAATAGTTTATCCAATAATTAAATAATTCCGAAGCTATTGGTGCTGAGTTGCCTCCGCCTGTTCCGCCATTGTATTCAAGGACTACTGCTATTGCAATCTGTGGGTCATCTGCAGGTGCAAAACCTACAAACCAAGCATGTTCTCTTCCTTCTTTTTCGTTCTCTGCAGTACCTGTTTTTCCTGCGACATCTATTCCTCTTACTGCAGCTCTGCCTGCCGTCCCTGTTTTTACGGTTGAAACCATATATTCTTTAACTGTCTTTGCAGTTGATGCTTTTATTGCTCTGTTTCCGTTTCCGCCGTTTCCGTTTTTAACAGGTACACCTGTTGAATTGGTCACCTTCTTAACAAGGTATGGATTGATTGTAACGCCATCATTTGCTATGGTGCTTACCATCATTGCCATCTGCAGAGGCGTAACAAGTACATTTCCCTGTCCTATTGATGCAAGAGCAACCTCATCATCTTTCATTTCTTCTTTATATCCAAACTGTGATTTATACATAGGCAAATCGAATTCAAAGCTCTTGCCTATACCGAATTTTTCATAATATTTCTTAACAGTTTCTCCCCCAAGCTTTATTCCAAGATTTATGAATGCAACATTGCTGGAAACATTGTATGCTTTTTCAATATCAAGTTCTCCGTATGCTTTATTTTTAGTGTTGGGGAATGTTGTTCCGTTAACTTCTATTGAGCCTTCGTCATTTATAATTTCGCCTGCAAGTCCGTTTTCGAGTGCTGCAGACAAGATAATTGTTTTAATTACAGACCCCGGCGGATACAAACCGCTTACTGCTCTGTTTAAAAAAGGTGCATCCTCCATTTCAGACAATCTTTGCCAATTTTTCGAAAGATACTCTGCATTTGTATTGAATGTAGGATTGCTTACCATACAAAGAATTTCGCCTGTTTTGGGATCCATTGCAACAACTGCACCATTTCTGTTTCCCATAAGCTCTTTTGCTCTTTTCTGCAAGGGACAAGAAATTGTAAGCTGAACAGTATCTCCTTATTTCTCATCTGCAAAAGAACCTGTTATATCTGCAAT
>JAGARF010000058.1 GCA_017622395.1 Clostridia bacterium
GCTCAGTTACAAATAAAGATATTGCAGAAGCACTTATTGCACAGCACCATGTTAAAATTGACAAAAGAAGATTTGAAATGGACGATATCAAACAAACAGGCGAATACAAGGTTAATATCAGACTTTATCCTGATATTGTCGGAGAATTAAAAGTAATAATCAAGGAAGCGTAATTATGGAAGGTTATATCGGTGCAAATGTTTATCCACATAGCTTAGAGGCAGAACAGTCTGTAATCGGAGCGATGCTCACTGATGCAGACAGTGTTGCTGTGGCTTTTGAAAGCTTAAATGAGGATGATTTCTATAGACCCGAAAATAAAGAAATATTCGCAGCAATGGTGCAGCTTTTTGAAAAAGATGTGCCTATTGATGTTGTAACAGTATGCGATATGCTCAGCCAGAGAGGAACAGTAGATGCTGTAGGAGGAAGCGAGTTTGTAGTAAATTTAAGCATAGGTGTGTCTGTAACTGCCAATCTTAAATACTATATTGATATTATAAAAGGAAAATCCCTTTTAAGAAAGCTTATTAATGCCAGCTCAGAAATACAGACTGAGGCATATGAGGGAGTAAATCCTCCTGAAACTGTGGCAGAAAACGCAGAAAAACTGATTTTTGATATTCTTACGGGCAAAAACAGCAAAGGTTTTTCGGAAATAGACGAAGTAGTTGCAAGAGCACTTGAAAAATTGCAGGAATTGCAGAACAAGGGTTCAAGAATAACAGGCCTTGAAACAGGTTTTGCAAACCTTGATATGCTTTTGTCGGGTTTTCAGAAGTCAACACTTAATATTTTAGCGGCAAGACCGGGTGTTGGTAAAACAAGCTTTGCACTTAATATTGCGCGCTTTGTGGCTGTGCAGAAAAAAGTTCCTGTTGCAGTATTCAGTCTGGAAATGTCCGATGAAGAAATATTAAACAGAGTGCTTTCTTCACAGGCACTTGTAGACAGCTATAAACTAAAAACGGGTAATCTTGATGCAGATGATTGGAGCAGAATTATGCAGGCTGTACCTGCAATTTCTGATGCTCCTCTTTACATAGACGATACTGCGGCATTAACGGTAACTGAAATCCGTTCAAAATGCAGAAGACTCAAGCTTGAAAAAGGACTTGGACTTGTTGTGGTGGACTACCTGCAGCTTATGAATCCAAAGGGTAAAATCGAAAGCAGACAGCAGGCGGTGTCGGAAATGTCTAGAGCACTTAAGATACTTGCAAAAGAACTTGAAGTTCCGGTGCTTTGTCTTAGTCAGCTGTCCCGTTCTATCGAATCAAGAACAGATAAAACGCCTGTGCTCTCTGACCTTAGAGAATCAGGTGCTATTGAGCAGGACGCCGATGTTGTTATGTTCTTAGGTAAAAGAAATGAGGATGAGGAAGGCGACGGCAACAATATGGTTGACCTTATTGTTGCAAAACACAGAAGCGGTTCAACAGGCAAAATGGGTCTTATGTGGAAACCGCAGTACACAACATTTATGAGTGTTGATACAACTCACGAGGAGTATTGATGTTAGAAAAAATCAAAAACACAATAAGGGAAAGCAATATGCTTGAAAAGAGCGACAAAATCCTTGTGGCACTTTCGGGTGGAGCTGATTCCGTATGCCTGTGTATGGTACTTAAGGAGCTTGGCTATAACATAGGTGCAGCACATATTAACCATAAAATAAGAGATGAAGCAGATGATGATATGAATTTTGCTGCAGAATTTTGCGAGAAAAATCAAATTGTTTTTCATATTTTGGAAAAAGATGTAAAAGCTGTTGCAAAAGAAGAAAAAATATCGGAGGAGCTTGCAGGCAGAAATGTGAGATATGCATTTTTCAATGAAACAGCAGAAAAATATGGTTACAACAAAATCGCAGTTGCTCACAATAAAAACGATAATGCAGAAACAATGCTTCTTAATCTTTTAAGAGGAAGCGGAAGTAAAGGGCTTTGTGCAATCCCAAAAACAAGAGGAAATATTGTAAGACCCCTTATTGATGTCAAAAGGGAAGAAATAGAGGGCTATCTTAAAGAAAAAGGACAGAAGTTTGTTACTGACAAAACAAATTTTGATTGTGATTATACCCGTAACAAAATCAGAAACAAAGTGATACCTGTGCTTTTGGAAGTAAATAATAATTTCATAGACAACGCATTTCGTACAAGCGAAATAATAAAAGAAGAAAATGAATTCCTTGACGAATGTGCGTTAAAGCTTGTGAAATTTAATGAAGAAACTTCATATATAGATAAAGATGCTTTTTTCAATGCCCATAAGGCTGTTAAAGCAAGAGCGGTTTATTTTGCATATGAATATGCCTCAGGTACGGGCAAAGATCTTGAAAAAAGACATATAGACTATATTTGCGAAAATGTGAAAAAAGAAACTCTCGGCAATGTTTTAGAGCTTGGATTTAACACTTTGTGCTTTGCAGAGTATGAAAGAATTTGCTTTGCACAGAAAAAAGAGACTGAAAGCTTTGAATATGAGCTAAAAACAGGAGAGAGCATAGAAATAAAAGAAGCGGGAATGAGAGTAACATCACAGTATGTATCTTCTGAAAATATCGCATACGGAGAAAATACAGAATACTTCGACCTTGAAACTGATAAAGTGATTTTAAGAAGTTTTAAGGATGGGGATACAATAATTCCAATGGGGATGAAATCAACCAAAAAGCTGAAAGAAATTTTTATAAATGCAAAAATTCCTCAAAAAGAGAGATGTAAAAAAATTATAGTAGAAAAAGAAAAGGTTTTATGTGTAATTGGTGTAAAAAGGTCCGATTGCTTCAAAATAAATAAGGATACAAAGAAAGTACTAATGATAAAGGGTGAGAAATTATGTTAAACGATATCAAAAGAATATTAATTACAGAGGAACAGCTTAAAGCTAAAGTAGAAGAGCTTGCAGCAAAAATAAATGAGGATTATAAAGAAAAAGACCCTCTTTTTATTGTTATTCTCAAAGGAAGCTTTGTCTTTGCGGCAGATTTGTTTAAGCATATAAAACTAAAATCAGCAATAGACTTTATGGTTGTATCAAGCTACGCGTCAGGAACTGAATCCTCAGGAAATGTTAAAATACTGAAAGATGTAGCACAATCAATTGAAGGTAAAGATGTTGTTATAATAGAAGATATTGTTGATACAGGCTTCACTTTAAGTAATCTGGTTAAAATACTCAAGGAGAGAAATCCTGCGAGTGTTGAAATATGCTCTTGTGTTGATAAGCCTGAAAGACGAGTTGTTTCTGTAGATGTAAAATATAAAGGCTTTGAAGTTGAAAACGAATTTATTGTTGGCTACGGACTTGATTATGCCGAAAAATACAGAAACCTGCCTTTTATTGGCATATTGAAGGAAGAAGTTTATGAAAAGTGAATTTAAGGTTGCATTTTTACATAAATTATGTTAATATTGTAGAAATTGTTTTAAGGAGGTATGTGCATCTTGAAAAGAGGAATTAAAAGCTTAATTTTTTATTTGGTTTTATTTGCAATTATAGTTTCGGTAGTTTCTGTTATGTACGCAGGCCCTGAAACAGAAAAGCTTATATACTCAGACCTTGTTAAGGAAATTCAGGTAAATAATATTAAAGAGCTTTCTGTAACAGGCACAACTGCAACAGCACTCAGAAATGACGATACTAAATTTACCGCAGATATCCCATCTCTTGAAATTCTTCACGAAGATGTTGGAAGTGTTATAAAGAAACAGGTAGAGACAGGCACACTTAAATACGCAACACCGCCTGTAGCGGAAGCTCCCTAGTGGATTAGTATGATACCGGGACTTATAATGGTAATATTGTTTATTGTTTTCTGGATGGCATTTATGGGTGACAAAGGCTCAGGGGGCGGCAGAGGTGCGATGTCCTTTGGCAAAAGCCGTGCAAAAATGTCAGATGAAAAATCGGGCAAAAAAGTTACATTCGGTGATGTAGCAGGCGAAGATGAAGAAAAAGAAGAACTGCAGGAAGTAGTAGAGTTTCTTAAAAATCCCACAAAGTTTGAAAAAATGGGTGCAAGAATTCCAAAGGGCGTACTTTTGGTAGGTCCTCCGGGAAC
>JAGARF010000059.1 GCA_017622395.1 Clostridia bacterium
ACCCTGGATATCAATCATAGTATCCCAAGAGCCGTCATCGGCGGTGATAAGACCGCAGGAAATACCTGCAACGGGCGCCTTAATCGGAACACCTGCATCCATAAGAGCAAGGGTTGAACCGCAAACTGAGCCCTGTGATGTTGAACCGTTTGAAGATAAAACCTCTGATACAAGTCTTATTGCATATGGGAATTCTTCTACTGATGGTATAACAGGAGCTAAAGCTCTTTCAGCCAAAGCACCGTGACCGATTTCTCTTCTTCCCGGACCTCTTGAAGGTCTTGTTTCGCCAACAGAGTATGATGGGAAGTTGTAGTGGTGCATATATCTCTTTGTTTCTTCAACATCAATACCGTCAAGAAGCTGGTTTTCGCTTACTGAACCAAGAGTTGCAACAGTTAATACCTGTGTCTGACCTCTTGTGAACATACCTGAACCGTGTGTTCTTGGAAGAAGACCTACTTCAGCAGATAAAGGTCTGATTTCGTTAAGGTTTCTGCCGTCAACACGCTTGCCGTCGTCTAAAATCCATCTTCTTACAACATATTTCTGTAATTTATAAATAGCATCGTCAATTTCAGTTTCTCTTTCAGCAAACTGTGCGTCAAGGCCTGCGTGAATTTCTTCTGTTACAATAGCAAGCTGATAATCACGAACATTCTTATCGTCTGTATCAAGAGCCCATCTTATTCTTTCTATGTAACCCTCTTTAACAGCTTCAAAAACATCATCAGCAACAACAACAGGAGTGTATTCAATCTTGTTCTTTTTGCCGATTTCGTCTGCTATGCTCTGAATGAACTGACAAAGTTTTTTAACTTCTTCGTGTCCTGCAAGAATAGCAGCAAGCATCTGGTCCTCAGGAACTTCCTTTGCACCTGCTTCAATCATAACAACTTTGTCAAATGTGCCTGAAAGAGTAAGCTCTAATGTGCTTTCCTTTCTCTGTTCAACTGTTGGGTTGATAACAGGTTGTCCGTCAATTAAACCAACAAAAACAGATGCAACAGGTCCGTTAAAAGGAATATCTGAAATAGCAACTGCTGTTGCAGCACCAACCATAGCGGCAATTTCAGGAGAGTTGTCCTGCTCAACGCTCATTACGGTTGTAACGATAGAAACATCGTTTCTTAAATCTTTTGGGAATAAAGGTCTCATAGGACGGTCAATACATCTTGAAGCAAGAATTGCCGCCTCTGTTGGCTTACCTTCTCTTTTGATGAAGCTTCCGGGGATTTTACCAACCGAATAAAGCTTTTCTTCGTAGTCTACGCTTAAGGGGAAGAAGTCAACACCTTCTCTTGGTTTTGCAGATGCGGTTGCAGTAGCGAGTACCGCAGTATCGCCGTATCTTACAAGGCATGAACCGTTAGCCAGCTGTGCCATCTTGCCTGTTTCAACAACAAGAGGTCTGCCTGCTAAGGTGGTTTCAAATGTCTTAAACATAAAAACTTCCTTTCTCATATGCCGAAAAGCATATGTTATCTGCCCTCATGACAGATTTTATATATTTTAATTTTTATTACTGACAAAACAAAAGGGGGTTATAAAAAATTATAGCCCCCATGTTATTCACTACTTTCTTAAGCCGAGCTTCTGGATAATTGCTCTGTATCTTTCGATATCTTTCTTCTGAAGATATGTCAAAAGACCACGTCTCTGACCAACCATTTTAAGAAGACCTCTTCTTGAATGGAAGTCCTTTTTGTTAACCTTTAAGTGTTCGTTTAAGTGATTGATTCTGTTTGTGAGAATAGCAATCTGAACCTCAGGTGAACCTGTGTCTGTAGCGTGAATTTTGTTTTCTGCAATGATTTGCTGTTTTACTTCTTTTTCCATTTTTAATACCTCCGAGTATTTTTAAAATCGCCATCGACAATGATATGGGCCGGAAAACTCCTCATCCATAGCCGAAGGTTAGAATTATATTATCATAAAAAAATTATTTTGTAAAGTGTTTTTTTGAAAAATAATGAATATTATTTAAAAAAAGACACAATGCCTGCAATTGAAAGAAAGATGGTGATAACTCTCAGGGCGATTTTCAAAAAAGCAGGCTTCTTTTTGGTGAGAGATGTGCTGTAGTTTGCAACGATTTTGACAGCTTCGTTTAAAAGCTCATCCTCGGTTGCTACAATCTTATCTTTTAAGATAAATACGGCTTCTTTGAAATATGGGGATTTGGTGTCGGAAAAAGTTATAATTTGTGTGTTTTTTATCTTATTCATCTTTTACTCCTTTGCTTGGAAGAATATTCAAGTATTATTATGAAATAATATATAAAGTATTATTCATAAATTGTTGACTTTATGAAAAAAATGGTATATTATAATAAAGTAGAAATTTGACTTTTAAAGCAGGAAAGGCAGAATGAAAATGTTATCTATGAAAGAATACGAAAAGTGGTGCAGCAGCTCTTTTGTTGATGAAGAAACAAAAAAAGAGCTTATCAGCATCTCAACTGATGAAAAAGAAATAGAAGAAAGATTTTACAGAAATCTGGAGTTTGGCACAGCAGGCCTTCGCGGTATTATAGGTGCAGGAACAAACAGAATGAATGTATATACTGTAAGAAAAGCAACTCAGGGGCTTGCTATGTATATCAATGATTGCGGCAGTGAAGCGGCAAAAAGAGGTGTTGTAATTTCTTACGACTCAAGACTGTTTTCGGACTTATTTGCCTTAGAGACAGCAAAGGTGCTTGCAGGCAATGGAATTAAGGCATATCTTTTTGACAGACTTAATCCCGTTCCTACATTATCTTTTGCGGTTAGACATCTTAATTGTATTGCAGGTATAATGATAACAGCAAGTCATAACCCTGCTAAATACAACGGCTATAAGGTGTATTGGGAGGATGGTGCGCAGATGCCTCCTTTGTATGCTGATAAGGTGCTTTCATATATTGAAAGTATTGATATTTTTGAAGATATAAAAATAATGGATAAGGTTGAGGCTGTAACACAAGGCTTACTTGTGAAAATCGGTGAGAAAGTTGAAACAGCGTACCTTAATGAAGTGGTAAAGCAGAGTACAGGAAATAACAACATCATATCCCTTGGTGATAAGCTCCATGTTGTATACACACCTTTCCACGGTGCAGGAAACATTCCTGTAAGAAAAATTCTTAAAATGATTGGCATTGATAATGTCCATGTTGTTAAGGAACAGGAAGAGCCTGACCCACAGTTTTCAACAGTTAAGTCACCAAACCCGGAAAATCCTGAGGGCTTTGTTTATGCAGAAAAACTTGCGTATGACCTTGATGCGTCATTTATAATAGGAACAGACCCTGACTGTGACCGTGTTGGTGTTATGGTTAAAAACCCTGATGGTAAATTCATACCTCTTACAGGCAACCAGATAGGCTCTCTTCTTATGGACTTTGTCGCAAATCAAAGGACTGTTGATAACACTATGCCGAAAAATCCTATCGCGGTGAAAACCATAGTTTCAACACCTATGGCGGAAAAAATTGCAAACAACTATGGCATTGAAATGAAAAATGTTTTAACAGGTTTTAAATATATCGGCGAAATTATAAAGAACCTTGAAGAAAAAGGTGAAGAGGACAGATATATTTTAGGCTTTGAAGAAAGCTACGGCTATCTTGCAGGAACATATGCAAGAGATAAGGATGCAGTTGTTGCATCAATGCTTATCTCTGAAATGGCTGCATACTATGCTGTTAAGGGAATGACTCTTTATGATGCTATACAGGCACTTTATGAAAAGTATGGTTATTTCAAAGAAGTGCAGAAGTCAATCACTTTAGAGGGTATTGACGGAATAGAAAGAATTAAAAGCTTTATGAAGCATTTAAAGGAAAATCCTATAGCAGAGGCTGACGGTAAAAAGGTTGTTTCCTTCAGTGACTACAGCAAGAGTGAAAAGCTTAATGCTTTAACAGGTGAAAAAGAAATAATCAAGCTTCCAAAGGCTGATGTTCTTGAATATGTTCTTGAAGACGGAAGAAGATTTATAATAAGACCTTCGGGAACAGAACCGAAAATTAAATTCTACTTCTTTGTTGAGGGAAAAACAAATGAAGATGCAGAAAATCTTATGAACAGCCTTATGAAGGCAGTAGATCAAATAGCGGAAAAATCATTGTGAAAAAGGGGCGGATATTTATCCGCCCATAATTGTAGGGGGAAATATGGTAGCGACACTTAAATCCTGTGCAACTGTAGGGGTTGACGGAAAAATTGTAGAGGTTGAAGTTGATACAATTAAAGGGATGCCGTCTTTTGATATAGTAGGTCTTGCAGATACAGCTGTTAAAGAAAGCAAGGAAAGAGTTCGTTCTGCTCTTAAAAACAGCGGTATTAAAATGCCTTCAATGAAATATACCATAAATCTTGCCCCTGCAGATATGAAAAAAGAGGGAGTTTTTTACGACCTTCCCATTGCACTTGGAATTGCAGTTTGTCTTGATGTGTTTAAAGCGGAAGCGCTTAAGGACAGTATGTTTATAGGTGAGCTTTCTTTAAACGGTGATATAAGAAGAGTTTCAGGAATATTACCTTGCAGTATATGTGCAAAGGAAAATAATATAAAAAGAATTTTTGTTCCCGAGGATAATGCAAAGGAAGCGGCTGTTGTTGACGGGGTTGAAGTATACGCCTGCAAAGACTTCAGAAGTCTTGTGAAATTCCTTGCAGAGGGCAAGGGGATAGAACCTGAAAAATATACAGACCCGACAGACAAATTGGGTTTTGACGGAATTGACGATTTTGCAGATGTTAAGGGACAGAATACTGCCAAACGGGCACTTGAAATTGCTGCGGCAGGAGGACATAACTGTTGTATGATAGGAAGTCCCGGGACAGGTAAGACAATGCTTGCAAAGAGAATTGGCTCAATTCTTCCTGAAATGACTTTAAACGAAGCTTTAGAGGTTACAAAAATACATTCTATTGCAGGAGTGACGGATAAAAATACATCTCTTATAACAAAAAGACCCTTCAGAAGCCCTCATCATACTGTATCGGCGGCAGGTCTTTCAGGCGGTGGAGCAGTTCCAAAGCCGGGCGAAGTGAGTCTTGCTCATAACGGAGTTCTGTTTTTAGACGAATTTCCTGAATTCAGGAAAGATGCAATAGAAATTTTAAGACAGCCGTTAGAAGACGGGAAAATTACGGTTTCAAGAGTTCATTCAACTGTTGTATATCCATCAAATATAATGTTGGTTGCGGCTATGAACCCTTGTAAATGCGGATACTTTGGCGACCCTGAACACGAATGTAAGTGCACACCAACACAGATTGAAAAATATATGTCCAAAATAAGCGGACCTATAATGGACAGAATAGATATACATATAAAAATGAACCCTGTTAAGTTTGAAGAGCTTAAAAGTATGGAAACAGGAGAAAAAAGCGAAACAATAAGGGAAAGAGTAAACAAAGCAAGAAAAATTCAGCTTGAAAGATTTAAAGATGATGGAATTTACTCAAACGCACAAATGAGCTCAGTTCATATAAGAAAGTATTGTGTGTTGGGAGAGGCTGAAACACAGCTTTTAAAGATTGCATTTGACAAATTCGCTTTATCAGCAAGAGCATATGACAAAATTTTAAAGCTTGCAAGGACAATTGCAGACCTTGCAGGAAGTGAAAATATCACAACAGCACATATATCAGAAGCAATATCTTACCGAAGTTTAGATAGGAGTTAAGTATATGAAAATAGTTTTAACAGGGGGCGGAACATCAGGCCATGTTACCCCCAATATAGCACTTTTTGAGCCGTTAAAAAAAGAAGGTTTTGAGATATTTTATATAGGAACAAAAAACGGTATAGAAAACAACCTTATAAAAGAGGAAGACATTCCTTTTTATGAAATTGAGGCAGGTAAGCTGAGAAGATACCTTGATATGGAAAATGTTAAGGATATTGCAAGGATTGTTAAGGGTACTGCTCAGGCAAAGAAAATCTTAAAGGAGATTAAGCCTGATGTGGTTTTCAGCAAGGGCGGTTTTGTGTCCTGTCCTGTGGTATGGGCGGCGAAAAGTTTGAAAATACCTGTAATTATTCATGAATCAGACATAACCCCAGGACTTGCAAACAAGCTTTCCTTTTCATCAGCAACAAAAATATGCTATGCATTTCCCGAAACAAAAAAGCATCTGCCTGAAGAAAAAAGCGTATATACAGGTCTGCCCGTAAGAGAAGAAATCAAATTGGGAGACAGAAACAAGGGCGAGGAGCTTTGCGGTTTTGAAGATAAAAAGCCTATGCTTGTTGTTATGGGCGGAAGTCAGGGTTCTGAATTCTTGAACAAAAGTGTCAGAGCAAATCTTGACGATTTAATGGAAGTATTTGATGTGTGTCACCTTTGCGGAAAGGGCCATATAGATGAAACTCTTTTAAACATAAAGGGATACTGTCAGTTTGAATACTTAAACCACGAGCTTAAGGATGTCTTAGCTGCTGCGGATATGCTTGTTTCCCGTGCGGGAGCAACTGCGATTTTTGAAATTTTAGCACTTAAAAAGCCTGCACTTTTAATTCCCCTTTCAAGAAAAGCAAGCAGAGGCGACCAGATAGAAAATTCAAAATCATTCAAACTACAGGGCTTTATGGAATACGAGGAAGAAGAAAATCTTACAGGTGAAAGCTTTGTAAACAGAATAAAAGAAGTATTCTTAAATAAAGATAAGTATATTACAAGTCAGAAAAATGCAGATATTGCAGACAGCGTTAAAAAAACAGTAGAGCTTATAAAGAGCACAGCGGAGAGGAAATAATATGTATTTAATAGCAGGTCTTGGAAATCCGGGAGAAAAATATGTGTCAACAAGACATAATATGGGATTTTCAGCCATAGACTACATTTCTCAGAAAAACGGCATAGAGGTTAAAAAGATAAAGCATAAGGCTATTATCGGCGAGGGGACTTTGGGCGGAGAAAAGGTTGTTCTTGCAAAACCACAGACATTTATGAATTTAAGCGGAGAGTCAATAAGAGAAATTGCTCAATGGTATAAAATAGAAAATGATAAAATAATAATATTATATGACGATATAAGTCTTCCTGTGGGTACAATAAGAATAAGAGAAAAGGGCAGTGCAGGGGGACATAACGGCATAAAGTCTATAATTTTAAACTTAAACTCTGATGTTTTCGGCAGAATTAAAATCGGAGTAGGTGCAAACAAAGAGGGTGACCTTTGTGACTATGTCCTGGGAAAAATCTCAAAAGCAGAGGCGGAAATCCTTTTTAAGGTTATGGGCAGAGTTAACGATGCTGTTATTGAAATGATTAAAGCAGGTCCGCAAAGTGCGATGAATAAGTATAACGGAGAAGTATGAGAGGATATATTGAAACAGCAGAAAAGCTCAAAGGCTTTCAGGAGCTTTTAGAGTATCACAGAAAAAATATATCACCCATAAGGGTAACATCAACAGCCGAATCACAAAAGGTGCATTTGGCTTTTTCTCTGTGCCAAAGTATTGATAAAGGTCTTATTTATGTTTGTGCAGACCCTATCTCAGCAGGACTTGTGGGAGAGGATATGGCATTTTTCACAGATGAAGAAAACATATTAAGCTATCCCGCAAGGGAATACAGATTTTACAGTATTGAGGCAGAAAGTAACAACAGCACTAAAAACAGAATTAACACATTAAACAGTCTTGTTTATTCCAAAGAAAAGAAGTTTATTATAACAACTATAGAGGCAGTTTCACAGAAAATAGTATCAAGGGACAGCTTTGTAAAAAATACCTTTTTGTTTAAAGAGGGTCTTGTTTATGAGATATCCAGTGTCTGTGAAAGACTTGCAAGGCTTGGCTACAGACGAGAGCATGAGGTTGAGGGAAAGGGTCAGTTTGCAGTAAGAGGCGGAATACTTGATATTTACCCATTTACAGAAGACAATGCCTACAGAATAGAATTTTTTGATGAAGAAATCGAGTCTGTAAGAAAAATAGACCCGTCAACTCAGCGGTCAATAGAAAGAGTAAAAGAGATAACTGTTACACCTGCATCTGAGGATTTTGCAGTAAGAGAAAGTCTTATTTTTGATTATTTAAAGGATTATATTATAGTTCTTGATGAGCCTCATCAATGTATTCAGGCTTATGAAAATGCCACCAAGGATTTGGCAGACAGTATAACCTCTGCCCTTGAAAAAGAATATAAGCTTTCAAAGAAACAAAAAGAAGTTTCATACTATATGGAAAGCTACAGCAAAATAACCGAAACAGATATTTTTACTGTAGGCTTTTCAAACCTTTCAATAAGTGCAAAGGGTCTTTATCCAATGGCACAGGTTTCAATACCTGCAAAATCTATGCCTGTTTACAACGGAGATTTTTTGCTCCTTTGCGATGATTTGGAATTTTATTTAAGAAAAGGCTACAGCATTATTTTCCCTTGCGGAAATGAGGTAAGGGCAAAACAGCTTATATCTCAGTTTGTTTCAAATTCAATTATTGCAACCTTTGAAAAGGAGCTTAAAAAAGCACCAATCGAGGGTCAGGTAACACTTGTTGAAAAGACCTTAAGGAATGGCTTTGAATACCCCGAAATAAAAACGGCAGTTATATCAGACAGAGCTATTGCATCATCAGTTTCCCCTAAGAAAAAGCCTATAAAGCCAAAGGGAAATATAAGAAGTATTTCAGATATCAATGAGGGGGATTTTGTTGTTCACAGATATCACGGCATAGGTGTTTATAAGGGGATACATCAGCTTGTTGTAGACAATGTAACAAAAGATTATCTGAAAATAAAATATAAGGGTAACGATGTCTTATATGTGCCTGTTAATCAGCTTGATTTGATTAGTAAATACATCGGAGCGGAAGATGGAATAAAGGTAAATAAGCTTGGCGGTACAGAGTGGGCAACCGCAAAAACCAAGGTAAGAAAATCACTTGAAATTCTTGCTCAGGAGCTTATTGATTTATACGCGAAAAGACAGCAGGAAAAAGGTTTTTCTTTCGGCGTTGATACAGATATGCAGGCAGAGTTTGAAAAAACTTTTGCCTATGTGGAAACAGATGACCAGCTAAAAGCAATAAAAAGTGTTAAACACGATATGGAGTCAGAGCGTCCTATGGACAGACTTATCTGCGGTGATGTTGGCTATGGAAAAACTGAGGTTGCAATCCGTGCAGCATTTAAAGCGGTTATGGACTCTAAACAGGTTGCATATTTAGTTCCAACAACGCTTCTTGCTCAGCAACAGTACGAATCTTTTGTAAACAGAATGAAGGATTTTCCCGTTAAGGTGGAAATGCTTAGCAGATTCAGAAGTAAAAAACAGCAAAATGCAATTGTTGATGAGCTTAAAAAAGGAAGTGTTGATATTGTAATCGGCACTCACAGAATTATTCAGGACGATATAAAGTTCAAAGATTTAGGTCTTTTAATTATAGACGAGGAACAGCGTTTTGGTGTTAAGCATAAAGAGAAAATAAAGGCACTTAAAACCAATGTAGATGTTTTGACCCTTTCTGCAACACCTATTCCAAGAACTCTTAATATGGCAATGAACGGACTTAGGGATATGAGCGTTTTAAATGACCCTCCTGAAGACAGACACCCCGTTCAGACCTATGTTATGGAGTATAACAGCGAGGCAATAAAAACAGCAATCATAAAAGAAATGTCAAGAGGGGGACAGGTGTATTACCTCCATAACAGAGTTGAAACCTTAGACTCTGTTTACGGCAAAATCAAAAAGCTTGTACCTGAGGCAAGAATTGCAGTTGCTCACGGTAAAATGAGCGAAACAGAGCTTGAAACAATTATGCTTGGTGTTTTAAACAAAGAATATGATATTCTTCTTTGTACTACTATTATTGAAACAGGTCTTGATATGCCGAATATCAACACAATAGTAATTGAAGATGCGGATAAATTCGGTCTTTCACAGCTTTATCAGTTAAGGGGCAGAGTAGGTCGTTCTTCAAGACTTGCCTATGCATATCTTACGGTACGCCGTGATAAAATCATAGACGAGGTTGCAGAAAAAAGACTTAAAGCAATAAAAGAGTTCACAGAGTTTGGTTCGGGCATTAAAATTGCAATGCGTGACCTTGAAATAAGAGGAGCGGGAAGTGTTTTAGGAACAAGACAGCACGGACATATAAATCAGGTAGGTTATGAGCTTTACTGTGACCTTTTAAAAGAGGCTGTTGACAAAATTAAAAATAACAGCGACCCTGAAATTGAAACGCCTATTTCAATTGATTTAAGCATAAGCTGTTTTATTCCTGATGAGTATATAACAGACCAGAAAACAAGAATAGATGTTTATAAAGCAATCGCCTGTGTTTCAAATGACGAAGAGGCAGAGGATATGAAAACAGAAATTAAGGACCGTTTCGGAAAGCTGCCAACATCTGTTGAAAACTTAATTGAAAGTGTGCTTATTAAAGATTTGGCTAAAAAGCTTTCAATTTCCGATGTGGTTCAAAAGGGTGAAACAATACTCTTTAAGCTGACCGAAAATTCACCTATGCAAAAGTTTGTAGACTTCGTTGCAAAGAACAGAGTAGAGTATTATTTCTCAAATTCAAAAAGCGGAATTACTCTTATCTACAAACCAGCAAAATTGATGAAAAATGAAATTTTGCCTAACATAAAATCTATGCTTGAAACGATAAATTTATGATATTTCCCATTGAATTCCCTGTAAAGTCATCAGCTTTACAGGGTTCTTTTTTGGGACAAATTAAGGGTTGATTTAAAATGAGTTTTCCACCGTTTTTTGTAGTTTTCCACCGACTTTTCCCCAGAAATAGGCCAAAAACAATGGTAAAACAAAAGTTTTCCACAGAGTATGGAAAACTTTTATCAACATATTTTGGGAAATATTTCATCATTTCTGTAAAGCAAATGGGGTGTAAAGTCGTGAGGAGTTAGAATTTAGGAGTTGCAACTCCTAAATTCTAACTTCATCTAAAATCTCTTTCGTTTCATAAAGTGCGGTGTAGTTTGCAAGGAAGTAAATTACATCGCCTGTGCTGTTTGAAATGGTGTTTTCTATTGCTGATTTCATATCATCAAAAGAGGTACAGTTGAATGCGTTTTGTTCTTTTAATCTTTTAAGAGCATCAGTTGCCTTTGTACCTGCAGTTGTAAATGAGATGGTGCTTTCATTTATGATTGGCGAAAAGTCAACATCTTTCAGCCAGGAAACATCAACGCCGTCTGAGATGCGGTTATTAACTGCAAGGTAAATATCTTTCTTTCGCATATCTTCTGCTATTGCAGAAATTGAAAGGTTAAAGCCTGCAGGATTTTTTGCAAGAATTAAGTAGCTTTCTTTGCCTTTGATTGAAAGCTTTTCCATTCTTCCTGTCTGTGGTTTGTATTTTTCAATGGCTCTTTTTATTGCCTCAAATTCAACCTGGCATTTTGTTGCTGCACTAAAGGCTGCAAGTGTGTTATAAACATTGTAAAGTCCTCTTGAGTTAAGAGTAAGCCTGCCGTAGTTTTCTATTTCAAAGTCAACTGCGGGGAACAGAGAAATGTCTTTTGCGTTAAACTCATTTTCAGGTCTTTCAAAACCGCATAGGCATTTATATTTACCAAGATGTGAAAAGTGGCGGAATTCAAACTCAAGCGGCTGTCCGCACACAAAACAGTTTTTGCCTTCATTAAGAGATGTTTCGATTTCTGAAAGCTTATCTTTTATACCAAAATATACTTTTTCGTTTTCAAATTCCTTTGCCATTGCACAGGAAATTGGGTCGTCTGCGTTTAAAATAAGTGTTGCATTCGGTGCTTTCCTTATTGCTTTCTTTAGAAACTCCATTATGCTCTCCATACTGCCGTAGCGGTCAAGCTGGTCAGCAAAGAGATTTGTTACAACTATTTTTGAGGGGGTTATAAAATTCAAAATATATTCTGCCCAGCCCTCGTCCATTTCAAGACAGGCATAGTCTATATTCGTTCTTCCGAAAAGAGAAGTTTTATTTAAAAATGCAACAAGCGACCCTTCGTCCATATTTGCACCAATTCTGTTGCATACCACATTATATCCGGCCTCCTCAAAAAAGTCGGCAAGTAAATTATTCGTTGTGGTTTTGCCGTTTGTTCCCATAACTGCAATAATCTCTTTCTTTACTCTGCCCTGATATTCCTTTAAAATATCAGGATAAAGTTTAAATGCAAGCTTTCCGGGAGCAGAGGTTGCTTTCTTTCCCATAAGCTTCAAAAGCAGAATAAATATTTTACAAATGAAAACAGTAAAAAAATATTTCATTTTTTCATCCAAAGTGTATAATTTCTCAAAAAAGGGTCAATAATATATATGACCTCACAAAGGTAACACATAATTGTATACCCCCCTAACAGGATGCAAAAATGCGTCCTACCAACACCGCCATTGGGCGGTGTTTTTTTTAACAAAGTCCTGCCTCGCATATACAATATATGCCACGGCGATACTTTGTCAAAATATGCCTGCATTTTTGAACCTGTTGGATGCAAAAATGCGTCCTACAAACGCCACCTTTGGGTGGCGTTTTTTAACATTGTAGGGGCGACCCTGTGTGGTCGCCCGTTCTGGCTTCTTATTTATTACCGAGTAATTTGTCGGCGGTGGTTTCGCTCATTTCGCCTGTCTTGATGTTTTTCATAACTATCTTGTCCTCTGCGACCCATATAACGATTGTTGAGCCAAGAGCCTCGGTGTATTCGATAGCATCAACCATAGAGGTTGTTTTTAAATATTCACGGACATTAAGACCCTGTGCTCTTAAGCCGAAAGCAATTTTGTATGAGTCTGCAGGTGATGCGGAGGCAACAACTGCAACAGGCAGGTCTGTAAGCTCTTTTATTTTTGAGTTGAAAATTATTTCTGTAATTTCTTCAGGCATAAAGCT
>JAGARF010000060.1 GCA_017622395.1 Clostridia bacterium
GCATATTTTGGTCTCCCTTTTAAACTTAGTAATTCTGTTTTTTCTATTCAAAAAGTTTCTTTTTAAGCCTGTTAAAAATGTACTTGCAAAAAGACAAGGCGAAATAGACAAGCAGTATGAAAAGGCTGCAATGGCTGAAAAAAGTGCAGAAGAAAATAAAGACGCATGGGAAAAGAAAATGCAGTCTGCTAAGAATGAAGCAGAAGAAATAATTAAAGATGCAACCTCTGCAGCGGAAAACCGCGGTGATAAAATCATTGCTGAAGCAAGTCAGAAAGCAGAGGCAATTGTTCGCCGTGCAGAAAAAGAAGCAGAGCTTGAATACAAGAAGTCAGAAGAAAAAATTAAACAGGAAATCGTTGGTGTTTCTGCAGCTATTGCAGAAAAAATTCTTGACCGCGAAATTAAGGAAGAAGACCATCGTGATTTCGTAGAATCTTTCATTGAAAGTATAGGAGAGTAAACAATGAAAATGGGCAGAGAATATGCCTCCGCTTTGTTTACCCTTGCAATGGAAGAGGGTAGACAGGAGGAGTACGGAGAGGCTCTTGAAACCGTTAAAACCGTATTTTCCGAAAACAGCGAATATATAGATTTCTTGAATTCTTTTTCTATTCCGAAATCAGAAAGAATTGATGCTATAGAAGAAGCCTTTGGCAAAAGTATTCCTGAGCATATAGTAAGCTTTGTTAAGCTTTTATGCGAAAAGGACAGAATAACTGAGTTTTTTGACTGTGTAGCCATATATAATGAGCTTCTTGATATGTCTGAAAACATATCTGTAGCAAAGATTACAAGCTCTGTTGAACTTACCGATACAGAAAAAGAAAAGCTTAAGAAAAAACTTGAAAAAACCTACAACAAAACAGTTGTTTTAGACCTTAAGGTTGATAAAAGCCTTGTTATGGGCGTTGTTGTGGAAATTGACGGCAAAATTATAGACGGAAGTATAAAAAAGAGTCTTAGCGACATAAAGGATGTGATTAGTAAATGAGCACAAAAGCGGAAGAAATCGGCATTATTATAAAAGAACAAATAAAAAACTATAAAAACCGTATCGAAATGAACGAAACAGGTACAGTTGTTTTCGTCGGCGACGGTATTGCAGGGGTTTACGGTATCCGTGACTGTATGGCAAGTGAGCTTTTGGAATTTGAAGACGGAAGCTTTGGTATGGCACAGAACCTTGAGGACGAAACTGTTTCAGCGGTACTTTTGTCAGATACAAGTAAAATAACAGAAGGCTCAATGGTTAAAAGAACAGGCAGAGTTTTGTCTGTTCCTGTAGGTGAAGCTTTAATGGGCAGAGTTGTTAACGCACTTGGTCAGCCAATAGATGGCAAAGGCCCTGTAGCAACAACTGAGGAAAGACCTATTGAATCGGAAGCTCCCGGTATTATTGAAAGAAAAAGCGTTCATGTTCCTCTCCAGACAGGTATCAAGGCTATTGACAGTATGATTCCTATCGGCAGAGGACAAAGAGAGCTTATAATAGGTGACAGACAGACAGGTAAAACAGAAATTGCCATTGATACAATCATAAATCAGAAAAACACAAATGTTATCTGCATTTATGTTGCAATCGGACAGAAAAACACATCGGTTGTTCAGCTTGTAAATGAGCTTGAGGCAAACGGTGCTATGGACTACACAATAGTTGTTTCTGCGTCTGCCTCTGAATCTGCACCGCTTCAGTATGTTGCACCATATTCAGGCTGTGCAATGGCTGAATATTTCAGAGAACAGGGAAAAGATGTTTTGATTATTTATGATGATTTATCAAAGCACGCAGTTGCATACAGAGCACTGTCCCTGCTTATAAGAAGACCGCCGGGCAGAGAAGCATACCCTGGTGATGTTTTCTATCTCCATTCAAGACTTTTAGAGAGAGCAGCCTGTGTCGCTGAAGAATACGGCGGAGGCTCAATAACAGCTCTCCCTATTATAGAAACTCAGGCAGGCGATGTTTCTGCATATATCCCAACCAATGTAATTTCTATTACAGACGGACAGATATTCCTTGAAACAGAACTGTTCCATTCAGGAATTATGCCTGCTATCAATCCGGGTATTTCTGTAAGCCGTGTTGGCGGATCTGCACAGCTTAAGGCAATGAAAAAGGTTTCAGGCGAGCTTAAAATTCTTTATTCACAGTACAGAGAGCTTAAAGCTTTCGCACAGTTCGGCTCAGACCTTGATGCAGATACAAAGGCAAGACTTGCACTTGGCGAAAGAATTGTTGAAGTTTTAAAACAAAAGAGAAATGCTCCCGTTCGCACAGGCTGTCAGGTTGCAATTGTTTATGCGGCAATTAACGGTTATCTTGATGAAGTTCCTGTAGAAAAGGTTGCAGAGTATGAAAGAAGACTTTATGAAAGACTTGAAGCTCACTACGAGAGCCTTTTAAAGAGATTTGAAGATGGCTTTTACGAGGAAGAAGATATAGAAACATTGAAGAAAGCATTAGCGGAAATGCAGAGGTGACAATATGGGTGCAGATATAAAGAAAATCCGTAACCGTATAAAAAGTGTAAACTCAACCCTGCATTTAACAAAGGCGATGGGACTTGTGGCTTCTTCCAAAATAAGAAGAGCAACAGATGCTATGATGAAAAGCCGTGCTTATGAGGCAACGGTGAAAAATATAACAAATCTTTTGACATCAAGTCCTGAATGTGCAAAAAGTCCTTTTATGCAGAAAAGCGAAAAGAAAAAAATAAAGTTTATTGTTGTTGCAGGCGACAGAGGTATGGCAGGCGGATATAATGCCAATGTTTTCAGATGTGCTGCAGAATATAAAAATGCAGAGTTTATTCCAATCGGAAACCGTGCCTGTGACAGATACGGCTTTGATAAAATAAGTTCAGAGCGTTTTTCGTCAAATGATGCAGCAGAGCTTGCAAAAGAGCTTTGTGACAAGTTTAAAAAGGGCGAATTTGATGCTCTTGGTATCATATGCACAAGATATGTTTCAATGCTCACACAGGAAGCATACATTAAATGGGTACTTCCCCTTGAAAGAAATGAAAAAGCAGAACAGTCCTCTGTTATTTTCGAGCCTTCAGAGGCAGAAATCCTTGAGTATGCGGTTAGAGAGTATGTGGCAGGATTGATAGTTTCTGCAGTAAGGGAAAGCTTTGCAAGCGAGGTTGCGGCAAGAAGAAATGCAATGGATTCCGCAGGCAAAAACGCACAGACTATGATAGACGATTTAACTCTTTCATACAATAGAGCAAGACAGGGTGCAATAACTCAGGAAATTACGGAGATAGTTGCAGGCAGCGGAATGTAAACAATGAATTGACAACTTTGTTGTCATGAATTTTCGCTTGAGCTCAATGAATTGAGCCTTTGGCTCATGAATTGCAAACATTGTTTGCATTCAGGTCAAAAATCGCTTTGCGATTTTATTCAAAACAAATGCAGAGCATTTGTTCTTTAATGAACCCATCGGGTTCAATTCATGGCGAAGCCAATTCATGAAATTTATTTCAATTCATGCCCTATGGGCAATTCATTACAAAGGAGGTAAATTACATGGCAGAAAAAACAGGTGTTGTAACCCAGGTAATGGGTCCTGTAGTGGATGTCAGATTTGAAGAGGGATTTCTCCCTCCTATAAATAATGCCCTCACAATTCCAAAGGGGGATAAAACATTAACTGTTGAAGTATCACAGCATATAGGTGATAATACTGCAAGATGTATTGCTATGGCTTCAACAGACGGACTTAAAAGAAATACTCCTGTTACAGACACAGGAAAGCCTATTTCTGTTCCTGTAGGAAGAGAAACCTTAGGCAGAATTTTTAATGTACTCGGTGACCCGGTTGATAACAAACCGGCTCCCGAAAATGCAGAAAGACACGAAATACACAGACCTGCTCCAAAATATGATACACTTTCATCATCAACAGAAATATTGGAAACAGGTATTAAGGTTATCGACCTTATCTGCCCATACTCAAAGGGTGGTAAAATCGGTCTGTTCGGCGGTGCAGGTGTTGGTAAAACAGTTCTTATTATGGAGCTTATTAACAACATTGCCAAAGAACACGGAGGACTTTCTGTTTTCACAGGTGTCGGAGAGCGTACAAGAGAAGGTAATGACCTTTATAATGAAATGATGGAATCAGGAGTTTTAAATAACACAACCTTGGTTTACGGACAGATGAACGAGCCACCTGGAGCAAGAATGAGAGTTGCACTTTCAGGACTTACAATGGCAGAATATTTCCGTGACGAAGAAGGTCAGGATGTGCTTTTGTTTATCGACAATATTTTCCGTTTCACACAGGCAGGCTCAGAGGTTTCTGCACTCTTAGGCAGAATGCCCTCTGCAGTAGGCTATCAGCCAACTCTTGCTAATGAAATGGGTATGCTTCAGGAAAGAATTACATCAACCAAAAA
>JAGARF010000015.1 GCA_017622395.1 Clostridia bacterium
AGCATTATGGATAGTCCCCTTTATTTTTCCTGTTTTTGCAAGGAGGTCCTTTAAATGAAAAAAATACTTGTCTTTTTAATTATATTTTCCTCACTTTTTTTAACCTCCTGTTTTGACTCAAAAGAGGTTGACAATATGGTTTATGTTGTTGCAATAGGAACAGACAAAGAAGATGACGGACAATATAGCTACACCTTCCAATACGCACTTCCTCTTAATATAAGCAAAGGCTCCTCAGGAGATGGGGAGCCTCTTCAATGTGAAACTGTTACAGATACCAATATATACTCTGCCATAGACAGTATGAGCAGAATTATTTCCAAGGAAATAATTCTTTCCCACTTAAAGCTTATTGCCTTTTCTCAGGATATTGCATTTGATGGTCTTGAAAAATTCAAGCCTGAAATTTTAAGCGATATTGAAATTCTCCCCTCCGCCTGCGTTGTTATAACCCAAGGTACGGCGGAGGATTATTTGAAGAATGTATCTTCCCCCCTTGAGCTTAACCCTGCCAAATACTACAATTTTGCATTTGATGAAAAAAACTCACCCTTTATAGAAGCCTTTTATCTTAAAAGCTTTTTTGAAAAAAGCGATTATGTAATACCCCTTGTTTATGCCCAAGATAAAAAAGCAGACACCGACGGCGGTATTGTGTTTAAGGACCACAAACAAATCAGTTATCTTACAGCAGATGAAATTCCATATTTCAAGCTTCTTTCAGGGACTTTAAACAGCTTTACCGTTGACCTTACAGGGCAAGGCTTTTCTGCAGTTGTGACACAGCAGAAAAAGCCATTTATAAAAGTAGACAAAGACAACCTTAATGTTTACATCACCCTCTATCTTACTAAAGAAATACACGGCACCCCCTCAAAAGATGCAGACAATATGATAAACAATAAAATACGCACTAAATGTCTTAACATAATTAAAAAGGCTCAATCAAAAAATGCAGATATATTAAATATCAAAACAGCCTTTCGCCCTCATTTCCTCACGCTTGACCAATTTGAAACCTTTAACTTCTACCAAAAATACCCTGAAATTTATTTTGATGTTAAGATAAAATAGTCAATATTACTTTCGGGAATTTTGTGTATTTACACAAATTTTCCGATTTAATATATCTTAGTCGAAATTTGTCGAAGGATTTCTATAGACAAATTTGTCATTTTATGCTAATATAATAAATGCCAAGTACAACTTAATTAAAATCGTGTAAGACATATGTTTTTACATTTGTGTAAAAATGTATGGGCTCTTATTAAAGTATGTCTTTGGCGATTTTAATCTTGTACTTGGCGGTCAAGGGAGTCTGTCGTTTTTCGTGCGTCAGCCTCGCTGACGCATTTTTTAATACAAAGGAGAAATTAAAATGGAAAACTACAAAGAAATGTACTTAGCACTATTTAACGGCATAACAGACGAAATTGAAAGATTGAAGGAATTACAGAAAAAGGTTGAAGAAATGTATATTGCAAATGACGCAAAATAAATATATTTATTTCGTAGGGTGCAGCCTTCAGGATGCACCGCAAACGGTTCGTCGGGAACCGCCGAACCCTACAATATTATTCTAAACCCGAACTCCAAAATCGGAGGTATATTTTAATAAAGCTAACCCGTAATGTAAGTGTATACATTTTCTGCAAAACCCTAAAACAGGAGATAGATTTTGCTGATTTAAGGCGTAAGCTAATCCCAATATTCCCATTAATTGAGGGCAGATTTTGATAATGGCTCCCCACAAATAAAGTGCATAAAATGCGGAGATATTTTGACAAACTCACACCGTAGTGTATGTGTTATACATAAGGTGTGAGTTTGTTAAAAAGGAAACCGAAGTCAAAATGACTTCGGTTTCCGATAGAACGCATTTTATGCACTTTATTAGTCGTTTGAATATGGCAATAAAGCAATATGTCTTGCTCTTTTAATAGCCTCAGTAAGCTGTCTCTGGTGCTTTGCACAAGTACCTGTGATTCTTCTTGGAAGGATCTTTGATCTTTCTGATACGAATCTCTTAAGCTTAGCTGTATCTTTATAGTCGATATGTTCAACTTTATCAAGACAGAACTGACAAACCTTTTTCTTAGGTCTTCTCATTCTCATCTTGTCTTTGAAATTTTCTTTCATTTCTGACATTTTCGTTACACCTCCAATTGATTAAAATGGTAAATCATCTTCATCAGGCACAACCTGGAAACCGTCTGATACGGGTGGCTGTGTCTGCTGCGGAACTGCCTGTGCAGGAGCCGCAGTTGTGTAGGTTGCGGGAGCCGAAGCCTGTCCGTTGTCCCTTTTGCTATCGGCGAAGGAAATTTCGTCTGCAACAACTTCTGTTACATAAACTTTCTTTCCGTCCTTATCGTCATAGTTTCTGGTCTGAAGTCTACCTACTACTGCAATCATCTGTCCCTTAATAAAATATTTAGAAACAAACTCTGCAGTTGACCTCCATGCAACAACATTGATAAAGTCTGCCTGTCTTTCTTCACCCTGACGGACATAGCCTCTGTCAACTGCGACACTGAAGGTACACACAGAAACACCTTGCGGTGTTGTTCTGAGTTCAGGATCACGGGTTAAGCGACCCATTAAAATAACTTTGTTCAACATTTCTCACTACCAACCTTTCAATTAGTTTTCCTGATTGATAACGATGTATCTTAAGATACCGTCTGTAATCTTGAACTGTCTGCATAATTCTGCAGGGAACTCAGGTGCTGCTGTGAATTCAACCAAAACATAGTATCCTTCGGTTAAATCGTCGATTTCATAAGCAAGTCTTCTCTTACCCCAATCGTCAACCTTTGAGATTTCACCGTTAGCGGAAATTAATGATTTGAACTTTTCAACCAAAGCTGTAACCTGTTCTTCACCTTTTGAAGAATCAACAATAAAAATTGTTTCGTAGTTATGTGTTTTAACCATCTCTTTACACCTCCTTCTGGACTCTGACTTACGCCTTATGCGTAAGTAAGGATAAAAATATATATGAACTTTTATTCATACCAAATTATTATAACAAAGCTTCAATGATATGTCAAGTTAATTTTTTGCGAACTGTGCTCTTGCAAGTGAGCCCAAATCGTCAATATGCTCGAGTGCCTTACCTGTACCGATAGCAACACAAGAGATTGAGTCTGTAGCAACTTCAACCTTAATTCCTGTTTCTCTCTGCAGGAGCTTATCAAGACCGTAAATAAGACTTCCGCCGCCTGTTAAAATAATACCTCTTGTTGAGATATCACCGATTAATTCAGGAGGAGTTTTTTCCATAACATTATGGATTGCCTCGCAAATCTGTGAAACAGGTTCTTCTAAAGCCTCGAAGGTTTCTTCTGAAGAAATTGTAATTGTCTGTGGAAGACCTGTAATCAAGCTTCTTCCCTTAACCTGACAGGTTACAACTTCGTCTCTTAAGTAAACACTTCCAACCTGAATTTTAACTTCTTCTGCAGTTCTTTCACCGATTGCAACATTATATTTCTTTCTGATATATTTAACTATTGCTTCGTCAAACTTGTCTCCTGCAACCTTAATTGATTCAGATGTTA
>JAGARF010000061.1 GCA_017622395.1 Clostridia bacterium
ATACGAACAGGCAATCAGAGACGAAGCTGAAAACGCAGACAGAGTCGCAGGTCTTAACAACAGATATGAATTCATTGACCTTAATCTGTTTCAGGATGTTTTTGCAACAGATGCAGATTTTACAACTACAGGCTGGTATGAAGATAAAAGTTATGTAGTTGGCAAAACAGGAAAAACAGATAATATACTTGCGATGAAAGGTTTTGAGGCTTCATCAAGCAGTAAAGGATATCCTGGCGGAAAAAACTCCATAGCTTTCAGAACAGATTCATTAAACGAAGTTGCAAATTTAAAGAACGGTATCTTCACAACAACCAATGGTGTTCCTTTCAGCATTGGAGCAATTGAGACAGAAAGCGGAAAAATAGGTGCTAATGCATATATCCCTAGAGCTGCTTATAGTACTGATTACTATACCGGAACAGGAACAGTAAATGAAATGCCTGCAAATTATACAGCAGACACAAGTTTTCAGGTAACCAAAGCACAATGGCCGGTGAATAAAAACGGAATAAGTTCTATTAACCTTCTTATGACCGGACTGTTAACTAAGTCTGCCAACAGATTTTACGATGTATATGTAACATACGCAGGAGAAACAACAAAAGAGCATTATTATGCTATTGCAGGTAAGCTTGATCAGACTTTTGAAGGAAGTATTAAATTACTTCCAAAAGAAACTTATGACAGCATTAAAGCAAATAGCGAATATACAGAAAGCATCCCTAAGGTTGAAGAACTAACTGTTGAACAGTTAAATGAATTAAGAGGATATACTCCTGATCCAAGTGTGACAGTAGATACATCTAAAAAGATTAAACCTTCTAACTATAACATTGCAGACTTCAATGCGGCAACAGGTTTTAATTTAACTAAAGTTCCTACAAGTTGGACAGTAAATGATGAAATGAAAGCACTTTACAGTTCTCTTATTGCAAAGACAAAATATCAGCAGGTTGTTAATGCAAGCCCTGTAACACTTGATAGTCTTCTTGCAAATCTTGATTTGGAAAAGATTACATCTGCTTATACAGCAACTAATGTAGCATTGCCTAATGATTCAACAAAATTTGCTCCTACAAGGAAATATACGACAAGCCAAACAAATCATGCTGCAACAACATATTTAACAAGCACAAGTATTCCTGTTAACCCTGACAAAACAGTTGAAAGCATCAGTCTTGAAGCTAATATGACAGACCCTGCAACAATGATTTTAAGCAGTGGCGGATTCTATACAAGTACTGATTGGTGCGTTCTTTCCGGTATGCTGATGCTTAACTATGAAGGTATGCCAACAGTTACAATTAAAGGAACAGAGTATGTTATGTATCTGACTGTTCAGAGAGAATGTAGTGACAGCATGCTTCTGGGTATGACTCTTACAAGAGAGCAGACCTGGCTTGACAGAATTGCAACTGTTGAAGAAAAAATGCTTGCACTTTCAGCTACAAGCTCAACTTATGCTGATGTTCAGGCTTTAAGAGCAGAAATTGCAAGTCTTCTTGCACAGAACACAAGCATTGTTTACATCAAAGACTTCTCTCCTGAGGCAAGAACAAATATAGATACAGTTGAAGCAGAGCTTAAAGCTTCCGCAGATGAAGAAGAGAGAAAAGAAAATCTTACAAAGAATGTATTTACTCATGTTGATATGAATAAATACGGCAAAGATGATATTTATGTAACAGATACAGATTTCAGCACCACAGGCTCAAGACAGTTCGGTTACGGTAATACATTTACAGGTATTCTTAAGGGATGTACTGCTGTTGAAAAAACAGATGGCGATATCACATACAAGGAATACTATACAAAAGATAATTACTTGCTGGCGGTATTAGATGTTGCAAATGATACATATTACTATAACGGTATGGGTACAACCCACGATAAAGATGCATACACCTTCCTTGGAGTGAATTATCAGTATAAATATGTAGCAGGAACAACAAAGCTTTATTATTACAAATCAGCAGGTGTAGAAAAAACAGATACAGGTTCACAAGGTGCTCTTTATGCATGGTACCACGATGGTGTAGGTGCATATTATGAAAAATCAACACTTGCTAAGAATAAAACAATAGTATATAACGAGGGTGTTATAAGCGGTGACAAATTCTTTGCTCTCCTTTCAGGTATTAAGGATTACACAGCAAAAGATAAAATAACAGGAAATGATGTAACAGCAAAAACAGGTACTCTTAAAGCAGAAAACGGAACAGAATTTACAGTTGGACCTTTTGCTCCTGAAAAAACTGCTGTAACAAATGGTGTTTTGCTTGATACTAACAATGTTATTCTTCCATTTGGCGAAGACGGTGTTAAAGCAGACTATATCAACCTTCTTGCAAATATTTTCAGAACAGATGCAGTTAATACATCTTATATGACAGTTAAAGTTGATTATGAAAACGAAGACGGATTGCCCGGAACAAAAACATTTGCATTAATACTTCCTAAATCAGGATATTCAGGAAGTACCAACACTTCTGTTCAGGGCGTTGTGGACAGTTCAATCTTTAAGGTAGCAAAAAGCAAAGCACAGGCAAGCTATGACAATGTGTTCAATAACAAAGAAACAACAACAGGTATTTCAATTGACGATATTAAATTCAACACAAAGGTTGAAGGTCTTATGATTTATCCAAGTGAAATGATTAATATCGGTAAGAGATATACTCAGCATTCATGGTATCCAAACCCATTTGATAACTTCGCAGGTGTATATAAGCTTCCTGTTTCAGACCTTTATAAGGTTCTTTCAGTACAGATAAGCGGTAACGGCGGTGCAAGCGGATATGCAAATAAGGAAACCTCAGACCTTTATGTAGAAGGTGCGCAGGTAGCTTCAAACGGCAGAGCTGCAATCCCTGTTGAAGTAAAAGGCGGAGATGAAAATTACAACTACTATGCAATCTACTCTCCAACATGGGCTACAAGAGGACTTCTTTATGCTGCAAATGCAGAAAAAACACCTGCACAGCCAAAGATTGATAAAATTGAAGAACTTATGCAGAATGCAAAAACTCTTCACAACATCGAAGAAATAGAAAAGCTTTATAACTCTTTAACAAGTGACGGAACAGTTAAGGAAAGCGACTTTGACAAAGATATTATTGCAACATACAAGGAATTTAAAGAAAATTCAGATGTTGCATACAAGAACTTTGAAGTTACAAAAGAAAGCTCAAAGATAAATATTAAAGTAAAGATTGCAAACCCGACAGGTCTTGCAGGCAAGAGCTATACAATTATAACAGTATTCAAAGATGCTTTAGGG
>JAGARF010000062.1 GCA_017622395.1 Clostridia bacterium
AGACGGTATCAGAGTCGTAGTTGGTATGGCTACATGCGGCATTGCTGCAGGAGCTCGTCCTGTATTAAACGCATTTTTACAGGAAGTTGAAAAACGCAAATTAACCAATGTAACAGTAACACAGACAGGTTGTATCGGTATGTGCAGATATGAACCGATTGTTGAGGTTTATGTACCAGGTGCTGAAAAGGTGACATATGTTCATATGTCAGAAGAAAAAGCTGCAAGAGTTGTTGCAGAGCATATTATTAACAATAAGCCTGTTGCTGAATTTACAGTTGGCGCTGAAAAGAACTAATAGAAATAGTAGGGGGTTATAGTAATGAACATATACAGATCTCATGTATTGATTTGCGGCGGTACCGGATGTACTTCATCAGGTTCTGTAGCTCTCCAGGATGAATTTGATGCTCGCATCAAAGAAAATGGACTTGAAAACGAAGTTAAGGTTGTTCAGACCGGTTGTTTTGGTCTTTGTGCTCTTGGTCCAATCGTTGTTGTTTATCCTGAAGGTGCTTTCTACAGCCGTGTAGAAAAAGATGATGTTAAAGAAATAGTTGAAGAACACCTTTTAAAAGGTCGTATTGTAAAAAGACTTCTTTACAGTGAAACAGTTGAAGAAGATAATATTAAATCACTTAATGAAACAAACTTCTATGCAAAACAGAAGCGTGTTGCATTAAGAAACTGCGGTGTTATCAATCCTGAAAGCATTGATGAATATATCGCAATTGATGGTTACCAGGCTCTTGGTAAAGTTTTAACAGAAATGACACCTGAAGAAGTAATTCAGATGATTAAAGACTCAGGTTTAAGAGGAAGAGGCGGCGGTGGCTTCCCAACAGGTATGAAATGGCAGTTCACTCACGATGCAGTTGGTGACCAGAAGTATGTTGCATGTAATGCCGACGAAGGTGACCCTGGTGCATTTATGGACCGTTCTGTTCTTGAAGGTGACCCACACACAGTTATTGAAGCAATGGCTATTGCAGGTTATGCTGTAGGTGCTAATCAGGGTTATATCTATATCAGAGCTGAATATCCAATCGCTGTTAACAGATTAAGAACTGCTATTGAGCAGGCAAGAGAATATGGTCTTTTAGGTAAAGATATCTTTGGTACAGGTTTTGACTTTGATCTTGATATTAAGCTTGGTGCCGGTGCATTCGTTTGCGGTGAAGAAACAGCACTGTTAACTTCTATTGAAGGTAACAGAGGTGAACCTCGTCCAAGACCTCCATTCCCGGCTGTTAAAGGTTTATGGGAAAAACCAACTCTCTTAAATAATGTTGAAACTTATGCTAACATTACTCAGATTATCTTAAATGGTGTTGAATGGTTCACATCAATGGGTACTGAAAAGAGCAGAGGTACAAAAGTATTTGCTCTTGGCGGTAAGATTAACAACACAGGTCTTGTTGAAGTTCCTATGGGAACAACTTTGAGAGAAGTTGTATACGAAATTGGCGGCGGTATTCCTAATGGTAAGAAGTTCAAGGCTGCACAGACAGGTGGACCTTCTGGCGGATGTATACCTGCAGACCTTATTGATACTCCGATTGATTATGATTCACTTCTTGCAATCGGTTCTATGATGGGTAGCGGTGGACTTATCGTTATGGATGAAGATACTTGTATGGTTGATATTGCTAAATTCTTCCTTGAATTTACAGTTGATGAATCTTGCGGTAAATGTGTACCTTGCAGAATTGGTACAAAGAGACTTCTTGAAATCTTAGAAAAAATTACAGAAGGCAAAGCTGAAATGGAAGATATTGATACTCTTGAAGAACTTTGTGAATCTGTTAAGAGCAGTGCACTTTGCGGTCTTGGACAGACAGCTCCTAACCCAATCTTAAGCACACTTAAATTCTTCAGAGAAGAATATGTTGAACATGTTCGTGATAAGAAGTGCCGTGCAGGTGTATGTAAAGCATTACTTTCATATAAGATTGACCCTGAAAAATGTAAAGGTTGTAGCCTTTGTGCAAGAAACTGCCCTGTTAATGCTATTACAGGTCAGATTAAGAGCCCATACACAATTGATACAACTAAGTGCGTAAAATGCGGACTTTGTGAATCAAGCTGTAAGTTTGGTGCTATCAGCAAATAAGGAAGGAGATACTGATAATGGAAAATGTTAACCTTAAAATAGACGGTATAGAAGTTTCTGTACCAAAAGATTATACAATTTTGCAGGCTGCAAGAAGTGTTAATATCGACATTCCTACATTATGTTATCTTGAAAATATTAACAAATATGGTTCATGTCGTCTTTGTGTAGTAGAAATTAAAGGCGCAAGAGCACTTCAGGCTGCGTGCGTATATCCTGTTAGTGAAGGAATGGAAGTATTCACAAATACTGCTAAAGTTAGAAGAGCAAGAAAAGCTAATCTTGAACTCATTCTTTCAAATCATGACAGAAAATGTCTTACTTGCGTAAGAAACAGAAATTGCGAACTTCAGCAGCTTGCAGAAGAATTCGGAATTGATGACCTTAAATTTACAGGTGAAAATGACCCTGTACTTCCAAAGGATGAATCATCACCATCATATGTTCGTGATAACAATAAGTGTGTACTTTGCAGAAGATGTGTTGCTGCTTGTGATATGCAGGCTGTATCAGTTATTTCAGCTGTAAACAGAGGTTTCGATACACAGATAACAACAGCTTTTGAAACTCCAGTTAACGAAGTTGCTTGTATTTATTGCGGACAGTGTATTAATGTTTGTCCTACAGGTGCATTAACAGAAAAAACACATATTCCAAGAGTTTTAAGAGCTATTGATGATGCTGAAAAACATGTTGTTGTTCAGACAGCTCCTGCTGTAAGAGCAGCACTTGGCGAAGAATTCGGTCTTCCAATGGGAACACCTGTTACAGGTAAGATGGTTACAGCATTGAAGCTTTTAGGCTTTGATAAAGTATTTGATACAGATACAGGTGCTGACCTTACAATTATGGAAGAAGGAACAGAATTTATCGAAAGATTTACAAAGCAGGAAAAACTTCCTCTTATCACATCTTGCAGCCCAGGTTGGGTTAAATTCTGTGAACACAACTATCCTGAATTTACAGAGAATTTATCTTCTGCAAAATCTACTATTGAAATGTTTGCAGCTATCATTAAATCATACTATGCAGAAAAGAATAATATTGCAAAAGAGAATATTTATTCTGTAGCTGTTATGCCATGTACTTCAAAGAAATTTGAAGCACAAAGAGAAGAAATGTCAACAAGCGGTGCTGCTGATGTTGATGCTTCATTAACAACAAGAGAACTTGCTAGAATGATTAAACAGGCAGGTATTAACTTTGCTGAGCTTCCTGATTCAGAGTTTGATGACCCATTCGGCGGAGCTACAGGCGCTGCTGTTATCTTCGGTGCAACAGGCGGTGTTATGGAGGCTGCAGTAAGAACTGTATATGAACTTCTCGAAGGTAAGCCACTTGAAAACCTTGAACTTGAACCAATTCGTGGTGTTCAGGGAATTAAAGAAGCTGCACTTACAATTCAAGGTAAGGAAGTTAAAATTGCTGTTGTTCACGGAACAGCAAACGCAAAAGCTCTTCTTGATAAGATTAAAGCAGGCGAAGCTAAATATGACTTTATCGAAGTGATGGCTTGTCCTGAGATCGGAAGAGCACACGTCTGAACTCCAGTCACGTGTTCTAATCGCGTATGCC
>JAGARF010000063.1 GCA_017622395.1 Clostridia bacterium
ACATGAGTGTTTCTTATAGCATCAAGCAAGCTTGTTTTACCATGGTCAACGTGTCCCATTACTACAACTACAGGAGGTCTGTCTTTTAAGTCATCATCATTATCTTCAATATCAAGAAGAAGTGAATCTTCATCAGTTATAATAACTTCTTTTTCATATTTTGCACCAAATTCTTCAGCAATAATCGCTGCTGTATCAAAATCTATTATATCGCTTATAGATGCCATCTGTCCAAGACCCATAAGCTTCTTTATTACATCAACAGCTGTCTTTTTAAGACGTGATGCAAGCTCTCCTACCGAAATAGTTTCAGGAATCTGAATTTCAAGCTGAACAGGCTTTGGTATGTTCTTAGGCTTCTGCTGAAGCATCTGCTTCTGCATAGGCTTCTGGAACTTATTGCCTTTTTTGATTTTTTGCTTTGTCTGAACATTATCTCTCATTTTATCAGAAACAAGTTCTTCAAGCTTTTCAACCTTTTCAATACGGCTTACATCAATAGCTTCTGTTCTTGTATTGTAAACAACAGCTTCTTTTTCATGCTTAGGAGCATTATCTTCCTTGCCGCTTCCTTTGATTTCGATATACTCAGGTTTTTTCTTATCCTTTTCTTTCTTACCCGGTTCTCTTTTGAATTCTTTCTTTTCAGGTTTCTTTTCCTGATTCTTTTCAGGTGCTTTTGCTTCTTCCTTCTTTTCTTTTACAGGCTCTGCTTTAACAGGCTCAACATAACCATAACCCATCTGTGAATTAGGTATGTTAAACTCTCCGCCCTTATCATATTTCTGAGTAAGCACCTCAAAAACTATATCTAACTGTTTTTCATCGAGAACTGTTGTGTATTTAACTGAAATACCGTATTTCTCAAGAATCGCTACAACATCTTTACTTGCAACTTCAAGACTTTTTGCGATTTCCTGTACTTTAATTTTCTGTAACATTACTATTCCCCGCTTCCTTTAAAATTACTTTAGCAAAGCTTTCATCGGTAATCCCTGCTACGGAACGAATTTCCTTGCCTGTCATTTTCCCAATGGTATCTTTATCGGCTATTTTAATTACCGGTACATTTGAATTTATAAATTGCTTTGCTGTACTTTCTTTTGCATCCTGAGCCAGAATGATAAGATGAATTTTATTGTTTTTCAGAGCTTTTAATACAAGTTCAGCTCCTGTTATTACCTTTCCTGCCCTTGTGGCAAGACCAAGCATTCTTAAAGATTTGTCAAGCATTATCAAACTCACTTTCAAGTTTATTTAAAAATTCTTCACTTATATTGCATTTTAACAGCGAATTGAATCTCTTTGTCTTTACTGCCTTTAAAAAACAGTCCTTAGAACAAATATATGCTCCTCTTCCGCCCGCTTTAAAGGTTTTATCTATAAACACACCATTTTCATTTTTAGTTATGCGAAGCATTTTTTCTTTAAGAATGTTTTTTCTGCATACAAAACACATTCTTACATTCACTTTATCATTCATCTGTTACTCCTAAAATTCAAGGCTTACATTTTCTTCAGGCTTAATATCAATTTTCCAGCCTGTAAGCTTTGCTGCAAGTCTTGCATTCTGACCTTCTTTTCCTATTGCAAGAGAAAGCTGAAAAGCAGGTACTAATACATTGCAAATATGTTCTTCTTCATTAACATCTATTGAAACAACCTTAGCAGGACTGAGTGATGCTGAAATAAATTCAGCAGGGTCTTCACTCCACTTAATTATATCAACCTTTTCGCCGCCGAGAGCATCAACAACAGCCTGAACTCTTGTACCTCTCTGTCCTACACAAGAACCGATAGGGTCAATATTAGGATTCTGGGCATAAACTGCAATTTTTGTTCTGGAAC
>JAGARF010000064.1 GCA_017622395.1 Clostridia bacterium
CTTTGTTTCAGCTGTAAGGTCATCTGCAGTAATATCGTTTTCTGCAAGTGTCTTATTAACTGCATAAAGAATTACCTTTGCATCTGCTTTTGATGTGTTTGCAGTTACTGCTGAAAGTGCATTCTTTATTGTGTGTGTTTTCCATGCAGAAATTACATAAAGAGGATAACGGTGTGTAGTCTTTGTACTATCAGGCTCAACCTTAATGCTTACCAAGGTTTTTGTATTATTTGCAGGTACTGTAATTGGTGTAAATGAATGCCAATACTGTGAAGAGTTTGTTGTAGCATTTGTTAAATCAGTATTTGATGAAAGTGGCTGATAAAGCACGCCACCTGTTGCAAAAGTGTTTGTAGATGAAGAACGACCTGTAACCGGATAACTTGTTTCAATTTCTTCTCCATCTTCATATACAAGAGTTACATATAGATTTCTTGTATAGCTTTGACTGTAAATACCTGCTAAAAATCCTACAGACTCATATTTGCCGTCGGTAATATCAATTGTAACACCGTTTAAAGAATCATATTTTGCTTTTGTTTCTGCGTCTTTAAGGTTGTACAAGCTTGTTCCTGCTACCAATTTAATTACTTTTTCTTCAGGTTTAATCAAATAATCTATAGTATCTATATTCCAATAAATATTGCCGTCTGCTCCCTTTGAAAAATCGGGAATTGTTACAGCGTTAGCTGCTACTGTACCTTTATTGATAGTGTAAGGGAATACACCAAAGCCATCAGTATTTACCATATTTGCAGCTGTAGGATAATCGGAATCAAAGTCTGCATAAGGTGTTGTAGTATGTGAGCCGTAGTCAAGTCCTGGTGCGTAATCTTTGTAGTTTGTTCTGTCAGCATAAACACTGCTTTCTGCGTTCATAAATAACTTGGAGTTACCCTTAAATTCTAATTCTGATTTAACAACAAGATTATCATTTGCTGTTTTAAATGTTGTTTCAAAAGCAGCAAGGTTTGCTTTTGCAGTATCGTATATATTTTTATCTGCTGTCTTTAATGTTGCAGATGTAGCTGATGCTTTTGCCATTACAGCTTCAATTTCTTCTACAGCTTTTTTAACTGCCTGATAGCTATCCTTATCATTAACATCTGCTGTGTTTAATGTTTCAAGTGCTGTAAATCTTTCAGCAAGAGTTACTTCATCACCCCATGAAGAAATGAAGTATATAGGAAATGTAGGGTTATTTCCATTAGTCCCCGAACCATCTGGTTTAGGAGTTGCTCCGCAGTCATAAACACGAATTTTATCAAGTTTTTTGCTTGAATCAATTGTTATTGTCCAAGGAGTTAAGTAGTGACCCGAGGCTTGACTACCTACTCCTGTTAAAGTGTGGAAGTATATATCCGATTTCCATGCACCTGAGTCTGTTTTTGGAGGTGTCTGTCTATAAAAGTCATTAGCCAAAACAGGAGTATCTTCTCCCTCATAGAAAAGCTCAACCTTGAATGCTTTCGAATATGCTCTATATACTGCAGTTAAGAAACCGATAGATTTGTAATATCCGTCAGGAACATCCATTGTTACACCTGTTTTCAAGCTTTCATATCTTGCTACATCTTCAGTATTTGTAATCTTTGTTGTTGTAATAGCTTGATTAATTGATTTGATAACATTTTGAGACGGGTCAACTCTGTATGAAGTATCATTATATACGAAATAAAGATTACCGTCATCGCCTGTCTTAAAATCTGCAGGAGTGCTGAGTGTTGTTGATAATGAATTTGCATCTGTTGAGTTGTCTATAGTATATGTGAAAATAGAAAGACTTGGATTTGTTACAGATCCTTTATCTGATGCAAAACCACCTGTTGGTGTTGCAAGATAACCTGCGTAGTCAACACCCGGGAGATAACCTTCAAGGCTTGCTCTGTTTGTGTAATCTGAGCTGTTTTTATTCATAAAGAGCTTTGCATTACCGTTTAAGTCGAACCATTCTGTGTTTGCAGCATAAAGTTTTTCCTGTGCAAGTGCACTTTCATATGCAGAAAGGTTTGCTTTTGCAGTATCAACAACAGCTTTATGTTCTGCTGTTAAGCTTACAGAATAGTTTACAAGGTATTTTTCAATATCTTCAACAGCATCTTTAACTGCATTGTAGCTGTCTGTAGTTATACTACCTGCTGTGTTTAATGTATCAAGTGCTGTGATTTTTTCAGCAAGTGTCTGTTCTTCACCATATGCAGAAATTACATAGAAAGGATAGGCAGTATTGTTTGTTCCTGCATCGTCAATTTCAATGTGTGTAAGAACTTTGCTTGAATCTGTTGCTATTTCTACAGGCTTGAAATAAGCTGCACCATCGTTATTAGGGTCAGTATGCGTAAAGTTTTTGAGATACATAGTACCTTGTGTATAATTTGTTGCTGTGCCTACATAGATTTTCATTGCATCGTCATTGTGAACAACAGGCTCTGCTTCTCCCTCGTAGTACAGAGAAATTGATAATTTTTTGGTATATTTAAGCATTGCACCTGCAAGAACACCGATTTTTTTATATTTTCCGTCAGGAACATCAATTATATGAGGAGTGCTAAGAGATTCATATCTTGCACGCTTTGTTTCATCGGAGAGACCTGTTGTTGTAATTGGTGTGTGAATGTTTTTAATAATATTCTTATCAGTACGAACAAGATAATCAACATCATTAACTGTGTAGTAGGTATTTCCGTCAGCCCCTGTTGTGAAATTAGGAGTTGTGTATGCAGTTATGTTTGTGTTGTTTACATTTAATGTGTAGAGAAACATTGCACCGCCGTTAATTGGAAACTTAACAGCAGCCTGGTCTTCTGCGAAATTACCTGTAGGTGCGGCAAGATAACCTGCAAAATCCACACCAGGCAGATAACCTATATAGGAACCTCTGTTTTTGTATGCTTCATCTTCTGCTGTAGCAAACAGTCTTGCATTACCGTTAAGGTCAAACCATACCTTTCCGTTAGAATAGATTGCTCCTTGAGAGCTTGTTGTGTTGTCTGTAGCTTCCTCTGCTGATGCGGTAAAGGCTGTGCATAAGCTTAAAAGCATAGAAACAGCTAAAACAACGCTAAGTAGTTTTTTCATAAATTCTTCTCCTTAATATATAAATTTTATTTGCCTTTAATTAAGGTGCAGACTCTCCTCCGCAAAAAAG
>JAGARF010000065.1 GCA_017622395.1 Clostridia bacterium
AATCTCCTCCTATTAAATTAAGAACTCTGTTTGCACAGTAAATTTCATCTTCCTTTTCAATAAGATTGCAATTAACTGCATAATCAATAAGCTCAGACAAATATTTGTTCATAACTCTCACCTCTTTTACTATTATATAACAAAAAAGTGCTCAAAACAAGAGCACTTATGCACTTTTATAATATTTTTTTAATTCTTCCACAGCTTTTGAGTGCATTCGCACGATATGTCTGGTTGAGTAGTGAAGCTTGTCTGCTATAGCCTCCACATTAAGACAGCAAATATACTTGTATTCAAGCACAGATCTTAAGATTGCATCTTCCACCTTTTCTATGAGCTCTATGGCTTTCATCTGTGTACGAATTTCGTCATTTATAGCATTTTTCAGTTTTTTATGCTCGTCTTTGAGCTTTTTCAGGAGAGAGGTGTCTGTTGTGATAGAAATATTTTCTTCTATTGTATTTAATATTTCTTTTTTCGCCTGAATACTGTGGTTTAATTTATATGAGTTGTTAAGAAAATCTTTGATGTTCATTGAATTCTCCTTTCCTTTTTATACTCAGGACAGTTTTTAATGATATAGCTGTCTAAAACAGCACCAATATAAAAATTCCCTTTGATTTTTATTTTCTTAGCCTCCCATCCTTCTACAGGAGTAAGGCTTCTTGACCAGCTGCAACCTCCGCAGGCATTCTCACAAGACCAGCAAAGAGTTTCCTTTCCTCGTCTTTTTTGAGGTTTTCCTGTTCCCTGATATCTTCTTCTGCAGGTGTTTGAACAGAATTTAACTGCATTTGTAGTATTGAATTTCTTTCCGCACACGGGACAAACTTTAATCATATGTATCAATCCTTTCTATTCTTAAGCATTGGCAATAGGGGCAGACACCAAAAATTTCATAGGGTTGTTCGGGGCACTGAGTGTGTATTTCCTTTAAAAACTCAGGTGTTTCAAACTCCTCGCTGCATTTTTCACATTTAAACATTTTTTCTCCTTACGATTTGCGTTAATATGAATTACATTCACATTATAGTTGAACGAAATTCATATGTCAACAAAAATGTGAAAAATATTCAAATTTTCTATTGACAAAATTGAATAAAATTCATATAATATATTTGAGGTGATATTGGTGAAGTTAAGAGAAATCAGAAAAGCGAAAGGACTCACTCAGAAGGAGCTGGCGGAAATAGTTGGTGTGGACACCTCCAGTATCAGCAAATATGAAAAAGGGGTTGCTGAACCTTCATATGTGGTATTAAAGAAACTTGCAGGTGCGCTTGGTGTTTCTATAGACAGTTTTTCAGATGTTGAAATTGAAATGAATGACACTGAGCAGGAATTCCTTGAACATTTAAGAACAAATCGCAAGTTCAGAATTCTTTTTGATAAGCTTAAAAATGCAAAAGATGAGGACTTAAATACCATTATTGCAATTCACAATGCTTTGAGAGAAACAAATACAAGTTTTGAGTAACCACAATATATAGTGATAAAGGAAAATTGAAATGGAAAGAATTTTTACACGATTGGTTGATCTCCCATTAACAATAAGAGGCTACACAAGTCTTGATCCCGATGGAAATTATAACATTTATTTAAACTCAAGATTATCCCTTGAACAACAAAGAAAAACCTATAAACACGAGCTTACACACATACAAAGGGACGATTTTGCGGATTTTAAGACTCTTGCCGAGGCAGAAAGTTTTTGATATATTTTGCGAAAAACTCTTGACAAAAAGCGAGAAATACTATATATTGTATATACGACTTCTAAAAAAACACAATATATACAAAAAATATGGGGGATAAAATGGATAAGATAAGAAAAAGAAACGGCAGTCTTGTAGACTTTGATTCTATTAAGATTTTAAGTGCCATCAACAAGGCAAACAAGGCTGTTGTAGGAGAAAAAATGTCAAGCACAGACCTTTCATATCTTACAGAAAAGGTTGTAGCTAAAATTGATATGCTTGACGAATGCAGCGTTGAACAGGTACAAGATATAGTAGAAGAAATGCTTATCAAGTACGATTATGCAAAAACAGCAAAGGCATACATTCTTTACAGAGCGGAGCACACAAAAACCAGACAGGCTGAATCAGACCTTATGGAGATTTACAACGAGCTTACATACTCAGCTGCCAAGGATGCGGATATTAAGAGAGAAAATGCTAATATCGACGCAGACACAGCAATGGGTACAATGCTTAAATACGGCTCTGAGGGTGCAAAATATTATGTAGATAATTATGTTCTTCCAAAGGATGTTGCACAGGCTCACATTTTAGGCGATATTCACATTCACGACAAAGACTTTTATATGCTTACAGAAACCTGCTGTCAGATTGACCTTCTTAAGTTATTTAAAGGCGGTTTCTGCACAGGTCACGGCTATTTAAGAGAACCAAACAGCATTTTAAGCTATGCATCACTTGCCTGCATTGCTATTCAGGCAAACCAGAACGAAATGCACGGCGGACAGAGCGTTCCGAACTTTGACTATTCTATGGCTCCGGGTGTTGCAAAAACCTTTGCAAAAGAATATTTTATTGCAGCAGCTCAGAATCTTGAAATAAGACTTGATATAGAAACAGAAAGAGCAGAAGAAATCTGTGCAGAGCTTAAAAAAGAGGTTGGAGTTCCAAAGCTTGCAGATAAAGACGAATACTTTGAAAAAATTAAAGACCTTTTAATAAAGAAGGCAGATACAGACGAAAAAACAGCCAAGGCTATTCACGAAAATGCTTTCAAAACAGCTTATAAAAAGACAGACAAGGCAACATATCAGGCTATGGAAGCATTTATCCATAACCTTAACACAATGAATTCAAGAGCAGGCGCACAGGTTCCGTTCAGCTCAATTAACTACGGAACAGACACATCTGAAGAAGCAAGAATGGTTGTAAGAAACCTTCTCCTTGCAACTGATGCAGGTCTTGGAAACGGTGAAACACCTATTTTCCCTGTTCAGATTTTCAAGGTTAAAGAGGGACTTAACTACAACGAAGGGGATAAAAACTATGACCTCTTCAAGCTTGCAATCAAAACATCAGCAAAGAGATTGTTCCCTAACTTCAGCTTTATTGATGCACCATTTAATCTTCAGTATTATATCCCTGGTGATTATAACACAGAGGTTGCATATATGGGTTGCAGAACAAGAGTTATGGGTAACCACTATGACCCAACCAAGCAGGTAACTTGCGGCAGAGGTAACTTAAGCTTCACATCAATCAACCTGCCAAGACTTGGTATTAAAGCTGAGGGAGATATTTCAAAGTTCTATGAAGAGCTTGACAGAATGATGGAGCTTGTTTCAAGACAGCTTCTCCACAGATTTAAAATTCAGGCTGCTAAAAAAGGCAGAAACTATCCGTTCCTTATGGGACAGAACATTTGGATTGATTCAGAAGATATCGGTGTTGATGACAGCATTGGCGAAATCATTAAAAACGGAACACTCAGTATCGGCTTTATCGGTCTTGCTGAAACACTTAAGGCACTTTGCGGTAAGCATCACGGTGAAAGTGAAGAGGCAGCAAAGCTTGGTCTTGAAATTGTAGCACATATGAGAAAGTTCTGTGATATTAAGTCAGACTTAACAGGTCTTAACTTCACACTTCTTGCAACTCCTGCAGAAGGACTTTCAGGAAGATTTGTAAGAATAGATAAACAGAAATTCGGAAGCATTGAAGGTGTAACAGATAAGGATTACTATACAAACTCATTCCATGTTCCTGTTTACCACAACATTAAAGCTTTTGACAAAATCAGAATTGAAGCACCATACCACAACTTAACAAACGCAGGTCATATCAGTTATGTTGAGCTTGATGGTGATGTTTGCAAAAACTTAGAAGCATTTGAACAGATTGTAAGATGTATGAAAGAACAGGGAATCGGCTACGGCTCAGTTAACCATCCTGTAGACAGAGACCCAATCTGCGGATACACAGGCGTAATTGATGATGTTTGCCCAAGATGCGGAAGACGCGAAGGCGAACCTGTATCAATTGAAAAACTCAATGAACTTAGAAAGATGTATCCAAATGTTCCAACAGAGTATGACTTCAATCGTTAATTGAAAGGAGAATTATTATGAAAAACGAAGTAGGAAAAGGCGTAGGTTTTGAAAGAATAAGAAGAATAACAGGTTACCTTGTTGGTACACTTGTCCGTTTTAACGATGCTAAAAGAGCAGAGGAAAAGGACAGAGTTAAGCATGCAGCAACAAAATAATCTTAGATTATGCGGAATTGAACCGGAGTCCATCGTAGATGGACCCGGTTTCCGTTATGTGGTCTTTGTTCAGGGCTGTCCTCACAATTGCAAAGGCTGCCACAATCCTCAATCCCACGCCTTTGACGGCGGATATGACAGAAGCATTGAAAGTATAATTGAAGAAATTAAAGAAAACCCCCTACTGACAGGTGTTACCTTTTCAGGGGGAGAGCCTTTCTGTCAGGCAGAGGGACTTTATAATCTGGCTGTTGAAGTTAAAAAGCTGAATAAAAATATTTATGTATATTCAGGCTTTACCTATGAACAGCTTATAAAAAAAGAAGACCCGTATATTAAAAAGCTTTTAAGTGTTTGCGATGTTTTAATAGACGGACCTTATGTTGAGGAAAAAAGAAATCTGCTTTTAAAGTTCAGAGGCAGTGAAAACCAGAGAATAATCGATTTGAAACAATCAAACGAAAAACCCTTTTGTATAGAAATATAAAAGGGCTTTTTTCTTAAATTGTTTTATAGTACAGCTAGTAGCAAAAAAGAAAAGTGGTTGACTTAAATCGCGTTTGTGGTATAATTTTCTTGAGGTGAAGATATGAAAAATATTATAAAAATAATGATTTCATTTATGGTACTTCTCTGTACTCATACAGTTTTTGCTGAAAATATTGATGTAAAAGATTTGGTGTTTAAAAGAGATTCTGCTAAAATTGAAAGAATTGAAGGAAAAGCTGATGTAAACTCAGAGGAAAAATCGCGACTTTTAATGTCAGAATATTTCAATTTTGATATTGACGGCACAACCCTTACTATTACAGGCAGTGGTGTTATGCCAGAAATTACTTTTGATTGTTCAGAAATAACCACAGTCAATATTGCAAATGGAATAACAGAAATATATGAAGAGGCATTTTTCGGCTGGGAAAATCTTTTGGAAATATATCTACCTCGTTCTCTCGAAAAAATAGATGCATATGCTTTCTCAAATTGTTCAAAATTGAGTAAAATTACATTGCCCGGGAATTTGATATCAATAGGAGATTTTGCTTTTGAGGAATGTGACACTTTAACAGAGATGCAAATACCATCGTCAGTTGAAACAATAGGTGCCGGAATTTTTTGTGGCTGTGACAACTTGGAAAATATAGTCGTTGCACCTGCCAACAGTAATTTTAAATCTGTTTCCGGTGCCTTACTTGATAGTTCGGAGATAATACTTTATGCAGTACCAACCGGAAAAACAGGTAGTTTTTCTGTACCATCAGGAGTAAAGTATATACACGAATATGCGTTTGGAAATAGCAAATATAAAAAAGTAACATTACCTTCAAGTCTTATTTATATAGGCGATTTTGCTTTTTTGAATTGTAGAATTACAGCTATTGATGTTCCTGCAAATGTAAGCTATATAGGCAGTGGGGTCTTTAACGGTTGTGAACAGTTGGAAAATATATCCGTTAGTAGTTCAAACACTAATTTTACTGTATATAATGGGGCTCTTTATACTACAGATTATCAATGGATAAAGTATTTTCCTGCTGCTTCAAGTAAAAATAGTTTCACAGCACATAAAAATACAAAATATATAAATGTGTATGCTTTTTATGGTTCAAATCTGGAATCCGTAAAGCTCAATTCAGGACTTGAAATTATAGGAAGTTTTGCATTTTCAAACTGCAAAAAGCTTAAGACAATAAATATCCCGTCAACGGTTTACGAAATATATAATCAGGCATTCGCCTTTTGCACCTCTCTTACTGAAATAACATTTCCTTATGGAGTTGAAAATATTTATGAATGGTGTTTTGAAGGTTGTACCTCTCTTAAAAAGGTTACATTACCCGAGAGTGCAACAACAATATCAAAGTATGCATTTTCTAATTGCACAAGCCTTGAAAATATAAATTTTCCAAGCTCTGTGTCTGTAATCGGAGAAGGAGCATTTTGGCTGTGCGAAAATTTAGAAACAGTTAATCTTAGTTATGGCCTTGAATCTATCGGGTTTGCAGCTTTCTCTGATTGCTATAACCTTAAAAGTATAATATTGCCTGATTCTCTTGAAACAATAGGCGAAGCTGCTTTTATATTCTGCACTTCCCTTGAGAGCATTGAAATTCCGACATATGTAACTTCTATCGAAACTGAAACTTTTTATGGCTGTGAGAAGCTTAAAGAAGTAGTATTGAATTACGGACTTGAAAAAATAGAAAATGATGCATTCCTAGGTTGTATATCACTTGAGGGAATTGAAATACCTTCTTCAGTTACATCAATCGGCGAAAGTGCATTCAGAGAATGTAGTAAGCTTGAAGAGGTGTATCTGCCGTCAAACCTACAGACAATAGGCGATAATGTATTTTACAAATGTGGAAAGATTACAAAAGTAAGCATTAGTTCTTCAAATTCTAATTTTAAAGTTTTGGGGGGAATTCTTTATAACAAAGCAGGAACAAAACTTATTTTCTGTCCTGCAAAGCTTAATATAGAAGAATTTGTTTTTCCTTCTTCTGTAACTTCAATTGTGCCAGGAGCTTTTTGCCAAAACGAATATTTAAAAAAGGTTTCTTTAAATAATAATATTACAGTAATTTCAGAGTGTGCTTTTTCCAGATGTAAAAACCTTGAGGAAGTTACTTTGGGAAATAAAACAGCAACTATTGGCAATGCGGCATTTTACTGCTGTGAAAGTTTGAAATATTTGTTTGTGCCATCTTCCGTTACAACTTTAGGTTCATCAGTATTTACAAATTGCAATAGTCTTGAATTTATATTTTTTAACGGAGGAATTTCAAATGTGGGGGAATATGTTGAAGAAGATGGACATATTTTTCCGGAAATTGAGTTTACGGTTTACTGTCCCGCAACAAAAAAGACTTTCTTTAATGCTATGCTTGCCAACAACGGCGGAACAAAAGCAGAATTTGAATACCACACAGAAATCAATGATGTAATAGGCTTTGTTACATTGATAGATAATGACTCGATTGTTTACGATAAAGAGTATGTAACTGAGTATTATTACCTTCCTGATTATTCTATAGAAGGCTATACCTTTAATGGGTGGGCTAAAGACGAAACTGCAGCTGTTGCAGATTATACCGACAGATATTCAAAAGGCGGAATTACTACTCTTTATGCTGTTTTAGGTCCGATTTCGCCTATAGCAGATATAAATATAGTAAAATCAGGCGACAACAGAGTAATGTATCTGTATTTTGATAAGCACCTTGATAATGCAGATGTATATATAGTTACATATTCAGGCAAAAAAACTTCCGCGGTCTATAAAAAGACCGTTACGGGAACGAGTGCATCAATTGTAACAAAAGCAAACGAAAAAGAAACAACATACAAGGTTCTTATATGGGAAGCAAATATGAATCCTTTGTTTGAACCACAGAACCA
>JAGARF010000066.1 GCA_017622395.1 Clostridia bacterium
ACTCTTTTATCTGGTCAAAGGTTGTAAGCTCATATATCAGGTCCATAGGCTTTATTTCTTCGTTTTCAGAAACTATGTTTCCTCCGCCGACACTCATAATTCTTATGCGGTCTGTTTCTTCTTTGTTTCTAAAAGCAATTAAATCCATAGTGTTTGGGTGGGGAAGCTCAAGCTCATTTGAAAGATTAAACTCTATTTCGCAAGGAAAAGGAGCAAGAGTTGTTTTAATAACCTTATCCGTGCCGTGACCTTTTCCTGTTTTTGCAAGTGAACCGTAAAGAATTGCTTTAAAGCTGTCTGCATCTTTATTTTTTTCTTTGAAAATTTTACAAGCTTTTTCAGGACCTATTGTGTGAGAGCTTGAAGGACCTCTGCCTATTTTGTAAAGCTCTCTCATAGTTTGCATGCCAACAGTTTTTCTTTCAGGAAATACCTGCTCTAAATCTTCAAAAAAGTATTCCATAGGAACATTGAATATTTTGGAAAGTCTGTATAAATTGTCAATTGTCGGAGTTGAAATTTCCATTTCCCAATTGGAAACGGCTCTGTTGCTTATGCCAAGGCTTTCTCCAAGCTCCTGTTGGGTTATTCCGTTCTTTTTTCTGAGTTTGGTTATATTTTTTGCTATTATCTCGGTCATTTTTTATATCCCTTTCAGCTTTTTTTAATAGTATATTATAAATTTATGTAACTTTCAATAGTTTTTGCAGAAAAAAAGTCAATTGATAATTGATTTTATTTTAGTAAAGCGAAAATTGCCTGAAACTATTGCCAAAGTCTGACATATATGATATAATATTGTTTAATTATTATTAAAGGAGTAGATTTTAATGGGTGAAATTTTAGCTTTTGTGCTCTACTTTGTAGCAATGCTGGGCATAGGCATATATTTCTTTGTAAGCACAAAAAATAACGGAGATAAAGAATATTTCTTGGGCGGAAGAAAAATGGGACCATGGGTTACCGCAATGAGTGCTCAGGCATCAGATATGAGTGCGTGGCTCTTGATGGGGCTTCCGGGAAGTGTTATTGCTTTTGGTCTGGGTCAGGCATGGATTGGTATCGGTCTTGCAATCGGCACAGCTCTTAATTGGATTATTGTTGCAAAAAGATTAAGAAAGTTTTCAAAAGCAGCAGGAGATGCAATCACACTTCCTCAGTACCTTACAAACAGATTTTTAGCGAAAAGCTCTGCACTTAAAATTATATGTGCTGTTGTATTTTTGATTAGTTTTACAATCTATGTTGCATCAGCCTTTTCAGCGGGTTCAAAGGTTTTCGTTCAGCTTTTCCCTGCTCTTAATCCAACACATGCAATGATTATTTTTGCGGCAATCATTCTTGTTTATACCTTCCTTGGAGGCTACAAGGCAGTTTGCTGGACAGACTTTTTCCAGGGACTTTTAATGCTTGTTGCACTTGTTACAGTTCCTGTTGTACTTGCAGTTTCAGGAAATATAAATTCCGAACTTTTAGGTCAGACAATTGTGAACGGCGAAACAGAATTCAAATTTGTAAGTAACTTCTTCAGTGCGAGCTGGCAGGAAATTGTATCAGGTCTTGGCTGGGGTCTTGGCTATTTCGGTATGCCTCACATCCTTGTAAGATTTATGGCAATTGAAAAACCAAGTATGGTTAAAAAATCTTCAATTGTTGCAATTGTGTGGGTTGTAATTTCTCTTGCAGCAACTATTCTTCTTGCATATTTCGGCAGAATGTTTATAATGAATGACGGTGTACCTTTCGCTGAATACCTTTTAACAGATTTGGCAAATCAGGAGCTTATCTTTGTTGTTCTTACAAGAAAGCTGTTTCCTGCATTTATCGCAGGCTTGCTCCTTGCGGCAATTATTGCGGCATCTATGTCAACTGCTGATTCTCAGCTTCTTGTTGCATCATCATCATTTACAAGCGATATATACAAGCCTATCATCAGAAAGAAAGCTTCAGAAAAAGAAATTCTTTGGGTTGGCAGACTTGTTGTTGTAATTGTTGCAATTGTTGCATACTTTATTGCAAGCAGTAAAGGCGAGGGAGCAGCAGCAATTATGAGCCTTGTTTCAAATGCCTGGGCCTTATTTGGCTCAGCATTCGGTCCTGTAATTCTTCTTTCTCTTTTCTGGAAGAGATTTACATATAAAGGTGCTATTGCCGGTATTGTAGCAGGTGCGGTTGTTGATATTTTATGGCTTGTATGCCTGAGCGGACCCACAGGAATTTATGAAATCATACCGGGTGCGGCAGTTGCGCTTGTTGCAGCGGTAGTTGTAACCTTAATAGATAAAAAACCTGAGGATGCAGTTGTGGCAGTATTTAATGCAGCAATGGATAATTCAGTTGATGATTAAAAAAAGACCTTCGGGTCTTTTTTTTTGTTGCAAAATGTCAAAAGAAGTGCTATAATGAAAACATTATAGAACAAAATGCTTTATAAATTATTTTTATAGGTGATGCTTAATGTTTAAGAAAATGGAATATGTGTACGAGGTATATAAAGAAAAAAGCTTCACAAGGGCGGCAGAGAAACTTTTTATATCACAGCCCTGTTTGAGTGCCGCAATTAAAAAAATTGAAGAAAAAATCGGTATGCCTATTTTTGAAAGAAGATATTCTTCGGTGAGACCCACAAAAATAGGTGAAGAATACATTAAAGCCGTTGAGAAAATGATGAGCATAGAAAAAGATTTTGACTCTAAGATAAATGATATTAATCAAATTCAATACGGTCATATAACGGTTGGCGGCTCTAACTATGTTTCATCATATATTTTGCCTCTGGTAGCGGCAAAGTTCGCAGAAATATATCCTAAAATAGAAATAACATTGATGGAGGCAGGCTCCACAGAGCTTGAAAGAATGTTGAACAACGAGGAACTCGATCTTATGATAGACAGCTTTGATACCGAAGATGTTCTTCATGAAAGCTACCCGATAATAGACGAAAAAATACTTCTTGCAGTGCCGTCGGGAAGTAATTCAAACATAGGCCTTGAAAAATATCAGATAAAGCCTCACGATATATACACAGGAAAGGTTGATATAGACAAAGTACCTGGAATCAGCGTTGAAAATTTCAAGGAAGAAAAATTTATTTTACTTAAAAGCGGCCATAATATGCATAAGTATGCAATGAGAGTTTTTAAGAACAGAAATTTCACGCCGCAGATTGCTTTCAAGCTTGACCAGCTAAGCACATCTTACAGATTTACGGCACTTGGAA
>JAGARF010000067.1 GCA_017622395.1 Clostridia bacterium
CAAAAAAATATCTTTCCTTTATCCTCAGATAAAGGTTAAAATCTTTTGAATGTTTTTTAGCTCATAAACTAAAATTTTCTTCTCAAATTAATTGTTACAGTATTTACTGTGTTACGAGAACCTTTGCTGGTTTTGCTATATAATTTTCAAAGTCCGATTTCCTCTGTCCCTCTGCGGGACAGCTTAAATAGTTTAACACAAACTTTTCTGTTTGTCAACACTATTTTTAACTTTTTTTCAAAAGTTTTTAAATTTTTTCGTCTTTCTGACTTTTCTGGTCAGCGACTTGATTATTTTAACACCAAAAAAAGCCTTTGTCAATACCTTTTTTGTATTTTTTTAATGTTTTTTACAAAAAATCTATTTTCTTCATTATTATTGACATTTTCCTTAAAAATATTATAATTAATTTATGGATATGAACACTATATATATGAAAAAAGCCATACAAGAAGCAAAAAAAGCTTCATTAATAAGAGAAGTTCCTGTGGGGGCAGTTATTGTTAAAGACGGCAAAATCATTGCACGAGGATATAACAAGCGAGAATCTTCACAGGACGCAACCTCACATGCAGAAATAACTGCAATCAAAAAAGCCTGCAGGAAACTCAATTCCTGGAGGCTTGTTGGGTGTGACCTTTATGTAACACTTGAACCCTGTCCTATGTGCAGCGGTGCTATTATCAATTCAAGAATAGAAAATGTCTATTTCGGCTCTTACGATTACAAAAGTGGAAGCTTTGGTTCAGTCACCGACTTGAGCAAAATCGCTGAATACAACCATCACCCGAACATATTTGGCGGTGTTCTTCAAGAAGAATGCTCAAATATGCTTTCTGACTTTTTTAAAAGATTACGAAAAGGTGAAATTTAATACAAGTGCAGGAGCAAACTCCTGCCCTTCAATATTTTTTATCTGCGAAACAGATGTTCCTACCTATGCTTTTCCTTGGGGAAGGCTTTTTTATTTTAACAAGCGAAACCACAAAGTATCAAACAACCAAGACAACAGAACCGCCCCTTGTCTTACAGAAAATTCAGCACTACAGGTATGCTCAACATAGCAAACAAATTGGATACAAAAGCAAGCTTCGCTCCTGTTTTACAGTCCTCTCCGATAAGTTTAGGGAAAACTATTGTATTAAGACCGCATGGCATTGCGCATAATAGCACAGCAGCACGCACAAGGGTATCGTCAAAAAAAGGTTTTAACGCAGCCATAACTAAACAAGGTATCAGTACAAGTCTTATAACACTTGCAATATATACACTTTTTTCTGAAATTAAATGTTTTATATTAAATTCAGCTATTGTTATTCCTGCAAGAAGCATACTTACAGGAGCCATACAATTTCCCGATTTATTCAAGAAGGTTTCTACTATACCCGGCAATTTGACATTCAAAAGTCCAAAAACTGCACCTGCCAGAATTGACAAAATAACAGGATTTATGAGTTTTTTTAAAGATACTCGTTGGTTGGTCAGCATACAGTATCCGAATGTATATGTGTAAATTGAAAATGGAATAGCAAATAGTATTATATTTACTAACCTCTCTGTTCCGTATAACCCCAATGCCAAGGCATAACCCATATAACCGTAATTTGGAATTGTGAGAGAATATTTATATACCTTTTTATCGTATGGGTCTTTGCTCAAAAGTACGGATATAATATGTGAAAAGAATACTAACACACTCAAAACTGCAGTCGATACAATAATAAGCTGATAGTATTTTGTTAAATTATCAATAGTGAAGTTGCTGTAAAACGCATTAAACACCGTACATGGTAAAAACAAATATATTTCCAGAACTGACAGAATTCTAGTATGTTCATAATTTATGAGTTTGCTCTTTCCAAGCAAAAATCCGCAAAGCATAAATATAAAAAGCAAGCTTAATTGCTCAAATACTATTTTCATTTTTCTTTCCTCCTTGCTTAACTTTATATATAATACTCTAAAAGATAATATTGGTAAATGGATAAATTCGAATAATATAGATTTTTCAGAACAATATTGACTTTGTTATAAATGTAATATACAATATAATTGGTGATGTTATGTTAATAGATATAGAGAATTTAAAACTAATTGATATTATAAATGGCGTATCAATTTCCCAGCGTACTTTTCAAAACAGATTTAGTCATGCATTTGTATTTAAGATAAATGGCGAAAGTATATATAATTTTGAAAACAACAGTTTATTATTAAGGCAAGACGAAATGCTGTTCATTCCAAAAGGCTCATCCTATAGTGTAAAACGACTTTCAGAAAAAAGTGAATATGTGCTTATAAACTTTGATGCCAATATTCAGCATAATGCAGCAACTGTGTATTCTCTTGATAAATATTCAGAGCTATCAAACATTTATAAAAATTTGGCAAAGTTGTGGTTATTCGGCGGTAAGTCCGAAAAATATAAGTGCTACTCTGTTTTCTACAAAATTTTAGCATTTATTTCTACAAAAGAAAAAACTCAATATTCTTATGCGAAGAAATTTCAAAAAATTGAAGCTGCCATAAACTATCTTCATACAAATATATTTAATTGTGATATAAAAGTTGATGATTTGCACTTACTCTGCGGCATTTCGGATACATATTTCAGAAAAATTTTCAAAAGCAATTTTGGTGTAACACCGCAAGAATACATTATTAACAAAAGACTCTCTCAAGCACAAAGCATCATACTTAGCGGAGATTATAATTCAATCGGAGAGGTTGCCTTATCCGTTGGCTATAGCGATGCACTTTATTTCAGCAGAATCTTTTCAAAGAAATATGGTGCTTGTCCAACAGAGTTTATACAGAAATTATAATATTTTAATAGCCACATTCCACCGTGTAATTAATAACAAACAAAATGAGTGGGATATTTTAATAGCCGTAACCCGAAGTGTATGTGTTATACACGAGGTGGTTACGGCTATTAAAAAGCAGACGGCTAAAAAGCCGTCTGCGTTAGGACCTCATTTTGGAAGTTATTCGGCGTCAGCACCGTATAATGTTCCAAGCTTCTTAAGGTGTTCATATTTTTCTTTTGCTTTCTTTTCAGCTTCTGCGAAGAGTTTTTCAGCTCTTTCAGGGAACTGCTGAGCAAGACGAGCATAACGAGTTTCAGATTTAATGAAGTCGATGTAGCTTGCTGTTGGTTCTTTTGAATCAAGAGCGAATGCATCTTTACCTTCTGCCTTTAATGCAGGGTTAAATCTGAACATCTGCCAATAACCAGCTTCAACTGCTTTCTTCATTTCGAGCTGGCAGTTAACCATACCGCCCTTAACACCGTGCATTTCACAAGGAGCATAACCGATGATAAGTGATGGACCTGGGTATGCTTCAGCTTCAGCTAAAGCTTTTAATGTCTGATTCATATCAGCACCCATAGCAATCTGAGCTACATATACATAACCGTATGACATAGCGATTTCTGCAAGGTTCTTCTTACCGATAGCCTTACCTGCTGCAGCGAACTGAGCAACCTGACCCATATTAGAAGCCTTAGATGCCTGACCGCCTGTATTTGAGTAAACTTCAGTATCGAATACCATAACATTTACGTCTTCGCCTGATGCGAGTACATGGTCAAGACCGCCGAAACCGATATCGTAAGCCCAACCGTCGCCACCAAAGATCCATACAGATTTCTTTGAGAGGTAATCTTTTTCTGCAAGGATTGCAGGAGCTGTAGGACAACCCTGTGCTGCTGCTTTTTCAAGTTCAGCAACGAGTGCCTTTGTTGCAGCTTCGTTAGCTTCACCATTGTCTTTTGTTGCGATGAATTCTTCTGCTGCTGCTTTAAATTCTGCTGATGCTTTGTCTGACTTAGCCATTTCAGCAACCTGACCGATAAGTCTTTCTCTGATTGCTTTCTGACCAAGGAACATACCTAAGCCGTGTTCAGCGTTATCTTCAAATAATGAGTTAGCCCATGCAGGACCTCTGCCTGATTCCTTATTTACTGTGTAAGGAGTTGCAGGAGCAGAACCACCCCAGATTGATGAACAGCCTGTAGCATTTGAAATATACATTCTTTCACCAAAGAGCTGTGTGATAAGTCTTGCATATGATGTTTCAGCACAACCAGCACATGAACCTGAGAATTCTAAGAGTGGCTGTTTGAACTGGCTACCCTTAACTGTCTTGTTGATGAGTTCAGGTTTTTCAGAAACATTAGCTACGCAATAGTCAAATACAGGCTGCTGATCGAGCTGTGAAGCCTGAGTTGTCATTTCGATAGCTTTCTTTTCTGGGTTGCCGTCTTTTTCTGCTTTCATTGTTACAGGGCAAGCCTTAACGCAGAGAGTACATCCCATACAATCCATTGGGCTGATAGCCATTGTGAATTTATAATCTGTTTTGATAACAGGTTTTTCTGTGAACTTAGTATTTGCAGGAGCATTTGCAGCTTCTTCAGCAGTTAAAGCAAATGGTCTGATTGTAGCATGAGGACAAACGAATGCACAGTTGTTACACTGGATACAGTTTTCTGCATGCCATACAGGAACATTAACAGCAACACCGCGTTTTTCGTATGCAGCTGAACCCTGTGGGAAAGTACCATCAGCCATATCTTTGAATGCTGAAACAGGAAGTGAATCACCCTGCATTAATGATACAGGTTCAACAATGTTATTAACGAAATTAACAAGATCTTCTCTTGCACCTGTAGCAGGAGCTTTAGCTGCATCTGGAGCAACTGTTTTCCAGCTTTCAGGAACTTTTACTTCTACCATTGCATTTGCACCGGCATCGATAGCTTTGTAGTTAAGTTCAACGATAGCTTCACCTTTTTTGATGTATGATTTGTAAGCCATCTTCTTCATATATTCGATTGCTTCATCCTTTGGAAGAATGTTAGCAAGTGCGAAGAATGCAGACTGAAGAACTGTGTTCTTAACTTTTGCATTACCGATTTCTTTAGCAGCAATGTTTGTTGCGTTGATAATATAGAATTTTACATTGTTGTTTGCAATGTATGACTTAACTGATGCAGGTAAGTGAGCATCGAGTTCGTCTACTGACCACTGACAGTCAAGCATAAATGTTCCGCCTGGAACAACATCTTCAACAATTTTATATCCTTTTAAGATATATGATGAGTTGTGACATGCAACAAAGTTAGCTTTGTTGATGTAGTAAGGTGATTTGATTGTCTTGTCACCAAATCTCAAGTGAGAAATTGTGATACCACCTGTTTTCTTTGAGTCATACTGGAAGTATGCCTGAATGTTTTTATCTGTGTGGTCACCGATAATTTTGATTGAGTTTTTGTTAGCACCAACAGTACCGTCACCGCCAAGACCCCAGAACTTGCAGGAAATTGTACCTTCTGCAGCTGTATCAGGGCAAGCTTTTTCTTCAAGTGAACGACCTGTTAAGTCATCAACGATACCCATTGTGAACTGATTCTTTGGCTCAGGCATAGCAAGGTTGTCATATACAGCAAAGATGCTTGAAGGAGGTGTGTCTTTTGAACCAAGACCATAACGACCGCCAACAACTTTAATGTCGTTTTTGCCCATTGTTGCAAGAGCTGTAACAACATCAAGGTATAAAGGTTCGCCAAGTGAACCAGGTTCTTTTGTTCTGTCAAGAACAGCAATCTTCTTACATGTAGCAGGGATTGCTTCGATTAATTTTTCTGGAACGAAAGGTCTGTAAAGTCTAACTTTGATAAGACCAACCTTTTCGCCGTGAGCATTCATATAGTCAATAACTTCTTCAGCAACATCACAAACAGAACCCATAGCAATGATAACTCTGTCTGCATCTTCTGCACCGTAGTAGTTAAAGAGTTTATAATTTGTACCGAGCTTTTCGTTAACCTTGTCCATATATTCTTCAACGATTGCAGGAAGTGCATCGTAGTATGGGTTACAAGCTTCTCTGTGCTGGAAGAAAATATCTCCGTTTTCAGCTGAACCACGAAGAACAGGGTGTTCAGGGTTGATAGCTCTTGCTCTGAATGCTTTAACAGCATCCATATCTACCATATCTTTTAAGTCTTCAATATCCCAAGCTTCGATTTTCTGAATTTCGTGTGAAGTTCTGAAACCATCAAAGAAGTTTAAGAAAGGAACACGGCCTTTGATTGTTGCAAGGTGTGCAACAGCACCAAGGTCCATAATTTCCTGCTGATTTGTTTCTGCCATCATAGCAAAGCCTGTCTGACGGCAAGCATATACGTCTGAATGGTCACCAAAAATATTGAGTGCGTGTGAAGCTACGCAACGAGTTGATACATGAATTACGTTTGGAAGTAATTCACCTGCAATCTTATACATATTAGGAATCATAAGGAGAAGACCCTGTGATGCAGTATAAGTTGTTGTTAAAGCACCTGCAGCAAGTGAACCGTGTACTGCACCTGCAGCACCGCCTTCAGATTGCATTTCTACAACCTTAACTTTTGAACCGAATACATTTTTTCTTCCTTGGGCTGCCCATTCATCAATGTTTTCAGCCATTG
>JAGARF010000068.1 GCA_017622395.1 Clostridia bacterium
TAGTTAGACAAAGAGGTACAAAAATCCATCCCGGACTTAATGTTAAAAAAGGCGGAGATGATACCTTATTTGCTTTAGTTAACGGTGTTGTAAAATTCGAAAGAAAAGACAAGACAAGAAAGCAAGTTAGTGTTTACACTGCAGAATAATTTATACATTAAAGCCGATAATAAAATTATCGGCTTTTTGTTTTGAAAATTCACGACAGCGAAGCTGTCAATTCATTTATACAAAGGAGGAAGAAATGTTTACAGATAAAGCGAAAATATATATTAAGGCAGGTAAGGGCGGAGACGGAAGTATGTCCTTCCACCGTGAAAAATATGTTGCATCAGGCGGTCCTGACGGCGGTGACGGCGGAAACGGCGGCAGCATTTATTTAATTGCGGATAATAACCTTTCAACCCTCCTTGATTTTAAATATAAAAAGAAATTCGTTGCACAAAATGGTGCAGATGGGTCTGCTATGCGTTGCAAAGGCAAAAGCGGACAAGATTTATATATTAAAGTCCCAATGGGAACAGTTGTTAAAAGAGAAGGCAGAGTTATTGCTGATTTAAGAGAAAAGGGCGACGAGTTCTTGGCTGCAAAGGGAGGCTCGGGCGGTTGGGGCAACTGTCATTTTGCAACTGCTACAAGACAGGCTCCTAAGTTTGCAAAGCTTGGTCTTGAGGGCGAAGAAAAAGAGCTTGAGCTTGAATTAAGACTTCTTGCAGATGTGGGTCTTATAGGCTTTCCAAATGTTGGCAAGTCTACCCTTTTATCGGTTATCTCTGATGCAAAGCCTAAAATTGCAAATTATCATTTTACAACCTTAATTCCAAACCTTGGTGTTGTTGATGCAGGGGAACATTCCTTTGTTGCGGCAGACATTCCTGGGCTTATTGAGGGTGCAAGTGAAGGTGTTGGTCTTGGCCACGAGTTTTTAAGACACATTGAGAGAACAAGACTTTTAATCCATGTTGTTGATGTATCGGGCATTGAGGGAAGAAACCCCATTGAGGACTACGAAATCATTAACAAGGAGCTTAAAAACTACACAACAGATTTATCAGGCAGACCGCAGATTGTGGCTGCAAACAAAACAGATATTATCACAAATCAGGAAAGCTATGAAGAATTCAAAAAATATCTTGAAGAAAGAGAAATAAAGCTTTTTGAAATCTCGGCGGCAACGGCTATGGGTGTTCTCGAGCTTGTTTTGTATGCAGATTCTGTTCTTCAGACTATTCCTGTGCCTGAAATCGTTATTGAGAGCGAAGACGCAATTGAAATTTATAAATTTGAAGATGAGGAAGAATTCACAGTTAAAAACGACAACGGCGTTTATGTTGTTGAAGGACCTTATGTGCCTAAACTGATTGGCTCTATCAACTTTGAAGACTACGAGTCATTAAGTTATTTTCAGGATATGCTCCGTAAAAAGGGTATTATCAAGGCTTTGGAGGATAAAGGCATAAAAGAGGGCGACCTTGTTCGTATGCTTGACATTGAATTCGAGTTTATATACTGATGAAAATAGGAATTTTCGGGGGTACTTTTAACCCCATTCACAAGGGACACACATATACTGCTCAAAAGATTATAGAAAATAATCTTGCAGATAAAATATTGTTTATGGTTACTGCCACACCGCCTCATAAGGTGTATGTGGACACCTCTGCCCAGCACAGATTTAATATGACAAAGACGGCTCTTGACGGCGAGAGTCTTGTTGCCTGTGATTTTGAAATCAAAAAGGGCGGAAAAAGCTACTCATATGAAACTCTGAAGGCGATGCAGGAAAAATATCCTGATGATGAAATCTTTTTCATTATGGGTGCGGATATGTTTATGAATATGCCAAATTGGTATGAGGCAGACAGGCTCAGAAAAGAATTTTCATATATACTTGTTGACAGAAGTGATGCTTTTGAAAACCCTGTTTTTAAAGAATTTGCAGAAAAACAGATTAAAGACTTTAATATGAAGGTTGAAATTCTAAAAATTAAGACTCCTGATATTTCTTCTACAGAAATAAGAGAAAGAGTAAAAAAAGGTCTTGATATAAAAGAAATGACAGACGAAAAAGTAGAAAAATACATCGCCGAAAATAAGCTTTACAGACAAACAGTCACAGACGATATAATAATTGACACCATCAAGTCAAAACTTTCTGAAAAACGCTTAAAACATTGTGAAAATGTGGCAAAGGTTGCAGTTGAGCTTGCTAGAATTTACGGTGCTGACGAAAAAGCGGCATACCTTGCAGGTTATGCCCACGATGCAGCCAAGGAAATAACCTTAGAGGAAATGAATGAGCTTACACTTCATTTAGACCTTGACGAGCATATTCGTTCCTCAAAGGCACTTCTGCACGCATTGGCAGGTGCCTGCTATTTGAAAAAAACATTCAACATTTCCGAGGAAGTATATAATGCCTGTTTTTATCACACAATGGGAAGGTGTGATATGACAGTTCTTGAAAAAGTTGTTTTTATGGCAGACTACATTGAACCCGGCAGGAATTTTGAGGGAATTGAAGAAATAAGAGAGCTTGCATATAAAGACATAGACCAGGCAATCGTTAAGGCTATAGATTCAACTCTTACCCATTTGATGAAAACTAACAAGAAAATATATTATAAAACTGTTTTAACAAGAAATTTTTACCTCAAACAGTAGATTTTTAGAAGTTGTTGTGGTATAATATTTTTTTGAAAGAAAGTAGTTATATTAAAGCCTGTCGGCTTTAGAGATATTGCCTTACGGCAGAGATATTGTGCTTTGCACAGAGATATTGCCTTACGGCAGAGAAAGAAGGAGGTTTTTAAATGGAACCGATTAAAATGACAGAAATAGCCGTTAAAGCCTTAGATGCAAAAAAGGCAGCGGATATTAAAGCAATAAAAATTGAAGATATAACAACTCTTGCAGATTATTTTGTTATCGCATCTGCATCTTCATCAACTCAGCTTAAAGCTTTGGCTGACGAGGTTGAGTATGAGCTTGAGCAGCAGGGCATTACCTGTCACCACAGAGAGGGTATGCAGTCTCAGGAATGGATTCTTCTTGATTACGGCGACATTGTTGTTCATATTTTCATTAAGGATTCAAGAGCGTTCTACAATCTTGACAAAATGTGGTGCGACGGCACTGATATAGATATTTCAGAGTGGACAAAGCCTGAGTAAATGGAGGTAGATAAAATGGATTATAATTTTCAGGAAATAGAAAAGAAATGGCAAAAATATTGGGACGAAAATGAAACCTTTAAATGCGGTACAGACTTTTCAAAACCTAAGTTTTACGGACTTGTTGAATTTCCGTATCCGTCAGGTCACGGTCTGCATGTAGGTCACCCAAGAAGCTACACAGCTCTTGACATTGTTGCAAGAAAAAAGAGAATGGACGGCTACAATGTTCTTTATCCTATGGGTTGGGATGCTTTTGGTCTGCCAACAGAAAACTTTGCTATTCAAAATAAAATTCACCCGAGAATTGTAACAGAAAACAATGTTGCAAACTTTAAAAGACAGTTAAAGAGCATTGGTTTCTCTTTTGACTGGTCAAAGGAAATTAACACAACCGACCCTAATTACTTTAAGTGGACACAGTGGATTTTCTTAAAGCTTTTTGAAAAGGGTCTTGCGTATAAAACAGAAATGCCTGTCAATTGGTGCACAAGCTGTAAGGTTGGTCTTGCAAACGAGGAAGTAGTTAACGGTGTTTGCGAAAGATGCGGCGGCGAGGTTGTGCAGAAGCTGAGAAGTCAGTGGATGCTCAAAATTACCGAGTATGCAGAAAGACTTATTGACGATTTGGATGACCTTGACTTTATCGAAAAGGTTAAAATCCAGCAGAAAAATTGGATTGGCAGAAGTGAGGGTGCAGAGGTTGATTTCACTCTTACCTGCGGTGAAAAATTAAGAGTTTATACAACAAGATGCGATACTCTCTACGGTGCTACATATATGGTTATTTCTCCTGAGCACCCATACATTGAAAAATTCGCAGATTTAATCGAAAATATTGACGAAATCAAGGCTTATCAGTCTGAGGCTGCTCATAAATCAGAGTTTGAAAGAACAGAGCTTGCCAAAGAAAAGACAGGCGTTGAAATTAAGGGTATACGAGCAATCAATCCTATTACAGGTAAAGAAATTCCTGTGTTTATTTCAGACTATGTTTTAATGACATATGGCACAGGTGCTATTATGGCTGTTCCTGCACACGATACAAGAGACTGGGAATTTGCTAAAAAGTTCAACCTTCCTATTATTCAGGTTGTTGCAGGTGATGATGTTGACCTTGATAAAGAGGCATTTACAGATGTTGCAGAGGGAACACTTATTAATTCAGACATCTTAAACGGTCTTAGTGTTAAAGATGCAATCGCAAAAATGATTGAACATCTTGAAACAAATGGCATCGGCAAAAAGAAAGTTAACTACAAGCTTCGTGATTGGGTATTCTCAAGACAGAGATATTGGGGCGAACCAATTCCTCTTGTTAAGTGCGAAAAATGCGGTTATGTTGCAATCCCTGAGGACCAGCTCCCGTTAACACTTCCTGAGGTTGAAAGCTACGAGCCTACAGATGACGGTAAATCACCTCTTGCAAACATAAGAGAATGGGTTGAAACAACCTGTCCTTGTTGCGGTGGTAAGGCTGAAAGAGAAACAGATACAATGCCACAGTGGGCAGGCTCATCCTGGTATTTCTTAAGATATATTGACCCTGCCAACAATGACGCAATTGCATCAAAGGAGCTTCTTGATTATTGGCTTCCTGTTGATTGGTATAACGGCGGTATGGAGCATACAACACTCCATCTTCTCTATTCAAGATTCTGGCATAAGTTCCTCTACGATATCGGCGTAGTTTCAACAAAAGAGCCATATGCAAAGAGAACAAGCCACGGTATGATTCTTGGTGAAAACGGCGAAAAAATGTCAAAATCAAGAGGAAATGTTGTAAATCCTGACGATATTGTAAACAATTACGGTGCAGATACATTCAGAACATATGAAATGTTCATTGGAGCATTTGATGTTGCAACACCTTGGTCAGAACAGGGTGTTAAAGGTTGCTACAACTTTATGAAGAGAGTATGGGGACTTCTTGACATCTTAACAGATGAAGAAAATATCACAGCAGATTTGGAAATTGCCGTAAACAAAGCAATTAAAAAGGTATCAGACGATATTGAAAAAATGAAGTTTAATACTGCAATCGCAACACTTATGGCACTTATAAATGATTTCTATAAGAAAAAAGCTATCACAAAAGGCGAACTTAAAGTGTTCTTACAGCTCTTAAATCCAACAGCACCTCACATTACAGAAGAAATGTGGCAGGTAGCAGGCTTTGAAAAGACAATCGCAGAAACACCTTGGCCAACATACGATGAGGCAAAGACAGTAGACGCAACAGTTGAAGTAGTTCTCCAGATAAACGGAAAAATCAGAGATAAGCTTCAGCTCCCACAGGGACTTTCAAAGGAAGAGCTTGAAAAATTCGCATTTGAGAGCGAAAAGATAAAAGCACTTACCGAAGGAAAGCAAATCGTAAAGATTATTGTTGTACCTAATAAACTCGTAAATGTTGTTGTTAAGTAAAATCGGGCTACACCACTACA
>JAGARF010000069.1 GCA_017622395.1 Clostridia bacterium
AAAAAGCAGAAAATCTTGATAAAAAGGACGAAATTTTAAACAACAAAATTAAAGAAGCAGATGCTATTAAAGAACAAATTAACAATACACTTAAAGAACAAACAGCAGTCCTTGAAAAGCTTTCAGGCTTAAGTGCCGGAGAAGCTAAAGAATACTTATTAAAGAATATGGAAAGCGAAATCAGACATGAAACAGCTATGATTATCAAAGAAGCTGAAAACAATATCAAAGAAGAGTCTGAGAAAAAAGCAAGAAACATTTTAAGTGCAGCTGTGCAGAGATGCTCAGCAGACCATGTGGCAGAAACAACAGTTTCTGTTGTAAATCTTCCAAGTGATGATATGAAAGGCAGAATTATCGGAAGAGAAGGAAGACATATAAGAACACTCGAAACCTTAACAGGTATAGACCTTATTATTGACGATACACCTGAAGCAGTTGTTATTTCAGGATTTGACCCAATAAGAAGAGAAGTTGCAAGAGTTGCTCTTGAAAAACTTATTTCAGATGGCAGAATTCACCCTGCAAGAATTGAAGAAACAGTTGAAAGAGCAAAAAGAGATGTTGACAACACAATTAAAGAAGAAGGCGAAAAAGCTACATTCGATGCAGGAGTGCACGGTATTCCAATGGATATGATTAAACTCCTTGGAAGACTTAAATTCAGAACAAGCTACGGACAGAATGTTCTTAAACATTCTATCGAGGTTGCACAAATAGCAGGTCTTATAGCAACAGAGCTTGGAATGGACCCAACCACTGCAAGACGCGCAGGTCTTCTCCACGATATAGGTAAGGCAGTTGACCACGAAGTTGAGGGAACACATATCGAAATCGGTGTTGACATTTTGAGAAAGAACAAAGAAAATCCAGATATCATCCACGCAGTTCATGCACATCACGGTGATGTAGAGGCAACATCTGAACTTGCATTTATAATTCAGGCGGCAGATACAATTTCTGCAGCAAGACCAGGTGCAAGAAGAGAAAATGTTGAAACATACATTAAGCGCCTTGAAAAGCTTGAAGAAATCACAAATGATTTTGAAGGTGTTGACCACTCATTTGCTATTCAGGCAGGCAGAGAAGTAAGAATTATGGTTAAGCCTGACCAGATTAATGATGATGATGTTATTATTATGGCTCGTGATATTGTTAAGAGAATTGAAAACGAACTTGAATATCAGGGACAGATTAAGGTTAATGTTATCAGAGAAACCAGAGCAATAGACTATGCGAAGTAAATGACCAATGGAGCTGTAGATACAGCTCCATTGTTTTTAGAGGCGAGAAATGAAAAATAATTGTAAGTATTATAAAAATACCGAATGTGAATATTTCCCCTGTCACGAAAATGCAGGAGAGGATTTTAACTGTATGTTTTGCTTTTGTCCTCTTTATCCTTTGGGAGATAAATGCGGAGGAAACTTTGAGTATATAGACGATAAAGTCAAAAATTGCTCAAATTGCCTTATCCCACACAGCAAGGATGGATATGAGTATATAAGTAAAAAGCTCAGAGAGGTATCTGAAATAGCAAAAAACAACAGAGAACAACAAGGAGACTAATTATGAGAGAGATAAAGTCTGAAATAATTACGCAAACTGTAAAAAAACTATGCATAGAAGCAAATTGTCATTTAAGTGATGATATGAAAAAATGTATCTGTGACTTTTATAAAAATGAAGAATGGGAACAGGCGAAAGAAATTATAGGTCATATTATTGAAAATTATGAAATCGCAGACCAGCAAAATCAGCCTGTTTGTCAGGATACAGGTGTTGCTTGTGTATTCTTGAAAATAGGTCAGGATGTTCATATTGATGGTAATATAACAGAGGCTGTTAACGAGGGCGTAAGACAGGGCTACAGCGAAGGTTATTTGAGAAAAAGTGTTGTAAGAGACCCTATTGACAGGGTGAATACAGGGGACAATACTCCTGCAATGCTCTATGTTGAGCTTACAGATGGCGATAAAATTGAAATAACCGTTGCACCAAAGGGTTTTGGCAGTGAAAATATGAGCAAAATTGCAATGCTAAGACCATCAGACGGACTTCAGGGAGTTAAGGATTTTGTTGTAAAAACAGTTGAAGAAGCAGGCCCTAATCCTTGTCCGCCTGTTGTGGTAGGTGTTGGAATAGGCGGAACTTTTGATAAGGCTGCATACCTTGCAAAAAAAGCACTTTTAAGACCTGTTGACCAAAGAAATGAAAATGAATTTTACGCAAATCTGGAAAAAGAACTTCTTGAAGAAATTAATGCTCTCGGCATCGGTCCACAGGGCTTTGGCGGAAAAACAACTGCACTTGCAGTAAATATAGAACAGTTTCCTACACACATTGCAGGACTTCCTGTTGCGGTTAATATTAACTGCCATGTGACAAGACACAAAACGGAGGTGATATAAATGGCAATATCTATTAAAGCACCTCTCACCAGAGATGAGGCAAAAAAGCTTAAAGCAGGAGACAACTGTCTTATATCAGGTGTTATTTACACAGCAAGAGATGCGGCACACAAAAGACTTTGTGAGCTTGTAGCACAGGGTAAAGAGCTTCCTGTTGAAATGAAAGATGCCGTTATATATTTTGTGGGTCCAACTCCTGCAAAACCGGGTCAGACTATAGGTTCAGCTGGTCCGACAACTTCATATCGTATGGATGCATACAGTCCAACTCTT
>JAGARF010000070.1 GCA_017622395.1 Clostridia bacterium
ACGGCTACAGATGAAGTTGCTTTAACAGAAGATGCATACATCAGAGAAGGTCGCATTCAAATTGATTATGACAAAATATACAAAGTAGGTTCTTCAGGTGCCGATAAATATTTCGGCAAAGAAATTACTTTCTATTATTCAGAGGATAATGGAGAATACACAATCCAGAGCTGTAAGCCTACAAACTCAAACAAAGAATCTGTTTTTTCTCCCGAGCAGATAAAACATTTGAGTGAAAGCGAAATAGAGGTTTATACTGATGAAAATCAGGACGCTTACGACTCATACACTGTTGCCTCAGATGTTAAGCTTATATACAACAACTATCCTGCTTCCTATAAGGAAACATCTGCAGGATATCTGGATGCTACATACAAGCCTTACAGTGGTAGTATGAAACTTATTGATAACGACGGCAACAATGCTATTGATGTTATAATCATCACAGATGCAAAGCCATTTGTTGTAAGTGCTATTGATACAAATAAAAAGTTACTTTACAATATATATGACTCATCAGATGTTTTAGACCTTAGTGAAGGCTCAAGCAGAAAGATTACTATCAAAAAGGGAAGTTCTTCCCTTACCTTCTCATCAATTGCTAAAGACAATGTTTTACTTGTATCTAAAAGCCTTAATACAACAGGAACAAAGCACATTACCATTGAGATTGTATCTAATACTAAATCAGGTGTTATCAAGGCTATTAACAAAGAGGACCAGGCTATTACAGTCGGTTCTGAAACATATGAAGTCGCTGATATATGCTGGAATAAATATGAGAGCAAATTCAATATGGACAGCTCAGTTACAATTTACCTTGACAATATGAACAAGGTTGTTTATGTTGTTGAAAACACAGCAGGAGCAAGCTCTTATACATATGGTTATCTTATCAGTGCAGGAGAAGAAGGCAGAGGCGGTGTTTCTTCAGAACAGATTGTTGCAACGATTTTTACGCAGGCAGGAATTAAAAACACTTATCCTTTTGCTGAAAAGGTTAAATATTACGGCTACAACCCTGAAAATCCTGATGTAGCTTACACAGGTGATCAGCTCTCTCCTGAAGAAGTTCTTGCTTGCCTTGAATCCAAAGCAAGAGAAGATATAAATCAGGATAAACACAAAATAAAGAATGACAAAGGCGAAGAAGAGGAAAAAGCGGCTGTAACAACAGACTATTCACAGCTTGTTAAATATTTACTTAATTCAAAAAGTCAAATCAGTGCAATATTTACATCTGTTCCTAAAAAAGACGGTCTTGAAATTAAAAACAATCTTATATTAGGAACTGGAACAAAATACGAAGTATACAAAAAAAGCACTTCATCAACACAGATGTTTGGAACAAACGCTGTTAATTCATCAACAAAATTCTTTTATGTTCCTGCAGACAGAGCAAATACAGATGATTATGCTGTAAGTAGTAATTCAAATCTTGTAAGCTCAAGATCTTACTATTATGAAACATATGATGTTGAGAACGGATATGCTAAAGTAGCTATCGTTTTTGGTGATACTACTCCTCCTGTATACGATGTATCTTCTCCTATAGTTGTTGTTTCAAAAATTCAGGATGTTAACACAGAGGATGGTCCTGCTCATAAATTTTATATCAATGGCTCAACAACTGAAAGTTCTTCATATAAAACTGAAAATGAATCAGTTCTTTCAGGGGTTAAAGTGGGCGATGTTATCAAGATTAAGCGTAAAACAGACGGAACGGTTACAGGGGTTATGAAACTCTTCTCGCCTGCAGACAACTTCCTTTATACATATGCAGACGGTTCTCAAAGACTTGCATCAACAGATAATATTGATATCAGAGAGGCTATAAAAGACGGACCTTCAACAGGTGATTTCTGTATCGTATATGGTACTGCACACCAGAGATATCCGGACAATATGTTTGTTGCTCTTGCAGATGTTGTTGTCGAAAAAGACGACGAGGGTAAAATAATTAATGCTACACTTGATACTACAGATTTATATCCTGTAGCATTTGGTTCATCGACAAAATTCTATACCTACTCCAAGAGTAAGAATACTGTTGAAGTAGTTGCTGACTCTATTAACTCTTCAGCAATTATGAGTTTTAAAGATGCAAAAGCAGGTGCGTCACAGGTTTATGTATCATTAGTTGATGGTGTACCAACATTTGTTCTCATCTTAATTGACTAAATATTTTAAATGGGCGACCCAAAGGGTCGCCATTATATAAAAGCAAGGACCGAAGGTTAAACCTTCGGTCCTGCTTTTTTGGAGTGTTATAAATAGGATTTAGAGAGAGTTTCTTGTTCCTACAGTTTGAATTATAATTTAATGCTTTGAAAAAGAAATGTTTTATTTGTGAAAGTTTTATGAAATAACACAAAGAGGTATTTATAAATTATTTTAGATGTTGCGTTGTTTTAATGAAGTATTGCTATGCAATATGAAGCACATGCAGAGCCTGTATGAAGCAGACTCGCGTTGCTCGTCTATGATGCAAAACTTGCTTTTAAATGTGCGTAGCATACATCATAGCGAAGCTACTTCATTTTGCGAAGCAATGCTTAATTTGTCGAAGGCAAGCTTCATTGGAAACAGGGTATGCCCTGTTTCCAATATTTGTGGGTTGAAAGTTTATGTGTTTTCCTTTACAATCATAGCTGTGGTTGACATAATAAGAAATTATGAAAACCAAAAAATTAATAAGGGGGACATATAAATGTCAAAATTTTCAAAAATAGTTTCATATGTTCTGGCTATGATACTTGCCTTTGGAATGTTTACACCTGTTATGGCGTACAGTGTGGCAGACGATGTTAAGGGTACAGCTTTTGAAGAAGCTGCCGCAACACTCGGTGCACTTGACATTATGATTGGTGACGACAAAGGCGATTTCAGACCCGATGATACTGTTACAAGAGCAGAATTTGCAAAAATTGCAGTTCATCTTTTAGGACTTTCAGATGTGGCTGAAAGCTCAAAGGAAGTTTCTAAATATCCTGATGTAAGCGTTGACCACTGGGCAAACGGTTATATCAATGTTGCAACAGCACAGGGTCTTATTATCGGTGACGATACAGGCACATTTAGACCTGAGGACGGTATTTCATACCAGGAAGCAAACACAATCTTAATCAGACTTTTAGGTTATGAAAAGCTTGCTTTAAACAAGGGTGGGTACCCAACAGGTTACCTGGTTCAGGCGAACGACATCGGTCTTACTAAAAAAGCAAGTGCATCAGGTGTTAAGGGATGCTCAAGAGGCATAACAGCACAGCTTGCGTTTAATGCACTTACAATCAACCTTATGGAAGCTACAGGCTACACAGACGGCAACCTTTCTTACGAAGTTACAGAAAAAACAATTCTTGAAAACAAATTAAATGTTGAAAAGAAAACAGGTATTGTTACAGCAACAGATGTTACAAGCCTTTCAGGCGGAGCTGCACTTGATGAAGGCAGAGTTGAATTTGACAGCAAAGACATTTTCTTCACAGGCGTATCAAAAGCAGACAGACTTTTAGGCAGATTTGTAACCTACTATGTTAAAACTGAAGAAAACGGTGATAAAACTGTTATTCTTGCAAGAGCAGATGAAAACAAAAACACCGTTATAACAATTGATGTAAAAGATTTAACAAAAGAAATAACAAAAGATTCCACTTCTGTTTTCTACAAGGAAAATGAAGATGCTACAGAAGAAGAATTACTCCTTGGTGACGGCTTTAAAGTGGTATACAATGACAAATACGCAAAAGAACTTTCAAATCCGAAAACAGGTACAATTACACTTATAGATTCAACAAGAGATAACAAGTATGATACAGTATTCATCAACGAATATGTAACTTATGTTATTGATGATGTTTCAACAGCAGGTAAAAAGGTTTATGACAAATATGAAAAACCTGCCCTTGACTTTAACACAGACAAAAACAAGAACCTCATCGTAATTCTTGAAGATGCAAAGGGCAACGAAGTTAAATTTGAAGACCTTAAAGAATGGACAGTTCTCTCTGTTTACAAAAACACAGACTATATCAGAGCAATTGTTTCAACAAAGTCTGTAACAGGTAAGCTTGACGAGCGTTCAGAAGCAGACAAAACAATCGGTATTGACGGCGAACACTTTGAGATTGCTGACAACAGAGAGTTCAAAGACTATACACTTGGTCTTGAAGGTACTTTCTACCTTGATGCACAAGGCAAAATTGCAGCATACGATGCAGAAGTTAAAAAAGGCAGTCAGTATGCATACCTTGTTGCAGCAGGAACATCAGGTTCAATTTCAAGCTACCTTGACATTAAATATTTTGCAGAAGACGGAAGTGTTGTAACAGCAGAGGCTGCAAGCAAAATCAAAATTGACGGCACAACCTATTCAGATGCAGAGGAAGCATACAAAGCACTCTTAAAAGACGGAAAAATAGTTCCGCAGATTGTAATGCTTGATGTTAACGCAGAAGGCAAGGTATCAACAATCGATATGGCAGAAGACAAAACAGCATCATTCCCTTCAAGCTTTGAAAAGGATATGTTTGCGTTAAACTTCAAAGGTGAGGACTTAGTTTTCAAAGCATCAGCAGGTAAGCTTACAATTATGAAAGACGGCAAAGCTACAGGCTCTATCGGCATCAATGAAGACACAAAGGTATTAATTGTACCGAAAGACTCAACAGATACAGACGAAATGGAAATCGGCTCAATCAAAACCTTTACAGACGAAAGCAAATACAATGTTGAAGTGTTTGATCTTAAAGAAGATATGACAGCAGGACTTATCAGAGTTACAAACATTGTAAACACAGGTAAGCTTGATTCATCATTAGCGGTAATCGAAAAGATTTCTCTTACAAAAAATGAAGATGATGAACAAATCCACAAGCTTACAGTTAAAATCGACGGCGAAAGCAAAGTTATTTCAACTGAAGACGATACAATTATCACAAAAGACGGAAAAACCCTTAAATCAGGCGACATTATTCAGTTCACAACAAATGCAAAGGGCGAAATGGACGGCTTTACACTTCTCTTTGATACAGACAGCAAAGCAACAGAATTCAGCAAATCTTACGGCGACGATAACGAAATGGTTATAGTTTACGGTAAGGTGGTTAAGAAATTCTCAGACTCAATCAATGTAACTGTAAATTCAGCAACAGCACAAAACTATTCAACAACCAACGCAACTGTTTTAAAACTTGACACAGCTAAAACAACAAACAACGTAACAGTTACAGATGCAGGCGAAATCTCTAAA
>JAGARF010000071.1 GCA_017622395.1 Clostridia bacterium
CGAGTACTTAGATAAGTCAAACATTCAATTTGAAGTTTTTTACGACGAAAATAACGACTATTTTATTTTCCCAAAAGGTGCAAAAGAGTTGGATGATGCTCTTATTTCAGAACCTTTGGAGTGGCTTAATGATTACCCTAATGCACGTAAAACATACTGTAATGCCCTGAAACAATATAACGAAGGTAAATACATTCGTGATGCTGCGGACAACTTAAGAAAAGCATTAGAAACATTTCTTCAAGAGTTTTTGAATAATACTAAAAATTTAGAGACCAACAAGAATGAAATTTGCAAATATTTGGGTGACCAAGGTGTTGATGCAGGAATTTCAAGTTTATATCAAACACTCATTAATTCATATAAAAATCTTAATGATAAGATTGTGAAGCATAACGATAATATTGATGAAAAACTTTTAGAGTTTCTTCTGTATCAAACAGGCATACTAATTAGGATGACAATAACAGTAAAAAAGGCTGAAAACAACACATCGACAAAATAAAAGCACGATTTTGAAACTCTCTGTGTTCGATGGTTTCCACCAACACAAAATCCCAAAAATCCACACACCTCAAATGGCGGTCGAGATAAGGCTGAAACAGATGTCAAAATCCATTGTGAAATGGTATGTAGAAATTGTCCGACACCATGGAATTACATATGTTTTATTAAGGCTGTTAGTGAAACTCTAAATGTGCATTTCATCTCCACCATCAAAAAAGAACGCATTTTGCGTTCTTTTCTGTGTTTGTGTCCGCAGGACACAACATCATTACGAGCAAAGCGAGTACATCATTTGAACACTTGTGTTCAACATCATTTCTACTGACACAAAATGATGTTGCACTTCGTGCAAAAGGAGAATCGAACTCCGCAGGCACGAGCCGTTAATAAAACAATTGATAATTGTTTTTAGGCGAGTGGTGTGAGACGGGCACCGTGAGCATTGCGGAGCGGTCGGCGAGCAGGCTGCAATCTTCGATTGCAGGAGTTCTCCTCATCTCCACCAGAAAAAGCGACTTGTTTTAACAAGTCGCTTTTTCAGTTATATTTGCCTTTGGCAAGATATATTGTTGTCACAGTTTTATTTGGCTAACGCCAAGTTTTATTGTACTTCGTACAGTTTAAGGGCAAATATAATATCACTGAAACCAAAGGTTTCAATATCACTTTTGCTTTGCAAAAATATCACTCCATCGAAGATGGAATATCACATAAACATTAAACATCTCTATGGTTTTGCTTTGTTTATTAGGGAGAATCGAACTCCGTAAGGCACCGGATATTAAGAAATGTTTGTGTATCAAGTTGACAACTTGGGGTAATTAAAGTATAATTGTATTAATATGCAAAGGAGGGGTAAAATGCTGAAAATAGGAATAGAAAAAAATGACAAATGGTTGCAGATTTGTACCATTATTTCGGCACTTTACGGTCTTTTGCTGGTTTCAAGTGCGGTTAAAAGCACAGAAAGCTGGTCAAGCATTATTGTTCAGGCTGCGGCTATTTGTATCGGTATGGGTGCGATGTTTATTTTAAGCCGTATTGATTATGCTTATTTAACCGAGCTTAATAAGGTTATTATGGCAGGCTATATTTTTCTGCTTATTTTGGTGCTTATTATAGGTATCGGTAAAGAGGATACGGGAACAACAGGCTGGATAAGTCTTGGCCCTGTAAACATTCAGCCATCTGAGTTTGCAAAGCTTGGATATATTATAACTTTTGGTACGCATCTTTCAAGTGTGCAGAAAAAAATCCATAAGTTTTCAACACTTATAGGACTTTGTATTCACGCGGCAGTTCCTCTTTTCCTTGTACTTCTTCAGCCTGACTACGGTACTGCTATGGTGTTTATATTTATAACAATATTTATGATGTTTTTTGCAGGTGTAAGGCTGAGATATTTTGTTATGGGCTTTTCTGCCTTTGTGGCGGCTGTACCTCTTTTGTGGTATTTTGTTTTAGACGAATTCCAGAAAAACAGAATTTATGTTTTCTTAGACCCTCAGTCAAGTCCTATGGGTGCAGGATATAATGTTATTCAGTCAAAAATTGCAGTAGGCTCAGGTATGGTTTTCGGAAAAGGTCTTTTTCAGGGCACACAAATTCAACTTGGGTATCTGCCCGGTAAGCACACCGACTTTATATTTGCAGTTGCGGGTGAGGAATTCGGTCTTATTGGCTGTATGCTTATAATTGCTTTGAGTGCGGTTATTATTTCAAGACTTTTTATAGGTGCTGAACGGGTTAAGAAGGATAGCGGTGCATTTATTTTAATAGGAATTGCGGCAATGTTTTTGTTCCAGAATTTTGAAAACATTGGTATGTGCATCGGACTTATGCCTGTTACAGGAATACCTCTGCCGTTTTTCAGCTACGGCGGTTCATCAATGATAACAAGCTTTGCATCAATCGGGGTGGCACAAAGCATACTTAAACGAAAGAATTATATATAACAGGGACGATGTAGGCATCGTCCCCTACAATTTATGGAGATTAAATGGAAAAAATAAGAATTGATAAAATTTTGTCAAAGAGCGGTTACGGCAGCAGAAACGATGCAAAGGGTATCATAAAAAAAGGCAGAGTTTCTGTTGAGGGAAAGACCGTAAGGTCTGCAAACGATAAGGCTGACCCTGAAAAGGTTTTTGTTGACGGTATAAAGGTAAATTACAAAGAGTTTATATACCTTGTTTTAAACAAGCCGAAAGGTGTTGTAAGCGCAACTGATGATAATGTTCACAGAACAGTCATAGATTTAATAGACGAAAAATATTTAACCTATGAGCCTTTCCCTGTAGGCAGACTTGATATTGACACAGAGGGACTTCTGCTGATTACAAATGACGGTCAGCTGGGGCATAATATGTTATCCCCCAAAAAGCATGTGGATAAAACATACTATGCAGAGCTTTTAAACCCTTTAAGCATTGAAGATAAGGAAAAAATTGAAAAGGGTGTTGATATTGGCGGATATGTAACACAGCCCTGCAGTATTGAAATTTTGGAAAATGGTGTTAATATAACAATCCACGAAGGAAAATTTCATCAGGTTAAGAAGATGTTTGAGGCGGTTGGTAATAAGGTTGTTTATTTAAAAAGAATAACCTTCGGCCCGTTAACCTTGCCCGAAAGCTTACCTCTTGGTGAATATACAGAAATAGAAAAACCGCAAGTTTAATTCTGCGGTTTTTTTGCTTTTGGTAATTCTATTTTCTTGTTTTCTCTTGATTCCTTGTAGATAATAAATTTGTTTCCTATAACCTGAACAGGCTCGGCATTTATCATTTCGCAAAGTCTGTGGCAGATTTCGTATGGGTCTTCCATAGAATTTTCAAGAACATGAACTTTTATAAGCTCGTTTGCCTCTAAGGCATCTCTTATCTGGTCTATAAATGCGTTTTCAAGACCTGATTTTCCAATCTGATATTTTGCAGGAAGCTTGTTTGCAAGCCCTCTTAAATATGCTCTTTGTTTACTTGTCATAA